>CALDQK010001265.1 GCA_937911525.1 uncultured bacterium | reverse complement strand
CGGACTCGGGCCTCGGAGTCGGGCCTCGGAGTCGGGCCTCGGAGTCGGGCCTCGGACTCGGCCGTCGGTCTCGGTCGTCGGCTAGCGGTACTGCTTCTTCAGCACCTCGTAGACCGCGTCCGCGTCGGGCATGTCCTCGAGCACGAGGTCCGGGTTGCTGCTCCCGGCCGTGAACACGGTCAGCGTCGCGTTGCCGAACATCTTGTTCACGAAGCCCTGCTTGCGCTGAATCGAGTCGAAGCGGCTGTAGAGGATCGTGGCCTGGCTCCGGTACAGGATCCCCCACTGGCGCACGACGCGGTCTCGCTCGAGGCGGAAGCGTCGCCGGCGCACCTCGATCACCGTGTAGGGGATCGTCAGCGGGAGGAGCACGATCGGGCCGACGCTGAGCACGCTGATCGCGATCAGCAGGAAGAGCCGGTTCCCGAGCGCGGGCGCGCTCTCGTGCAGGGTCCCCGCGGCCACTTCAGCCGGCCCTGGGAGGCGGCGCTCGCGGATCGCCTCGACCTCCTCGGGGTGGGGGCCGTCTTCGATCAGCTCGTCGAGGAGCGCCTCGAACACGGGCAGGTCCTCGACGTAGCGGACCCGGAACCCGTAGGGCACGGTCGCGCCTTGCTGCTGCGCGGCGGCGGCGGCGGCTAGCCCGCCTCCCTTCTGCTGGTTCGGGAGCAGGCGCTGCTCGCCGGCCACGAACACCTGCAGGTCGCCCTCGTCGCCGAAGGGGTAGCGCGTCAGCTGCACCTTCTTGACCCACTGGTAGCGGACCCGCGTCACGACCCGCAGGATCAAGCCCTCGTAGGCCTCGAGGTGGCGGTCCTTGCAGCGCAGCTGCATGCGCGGGTAGTAGGCCCGCCCGTAGGCGTAGGCTCCGACGGCGATCAGGCCAGGCAGCGCGAGCAGGCCGAGCAAGCGCAGGTCGACCACGAGCGCGGCCGCCACCAGCCCGACCACCACTACGCCGGCCAGGAGCGCCGCGGCGAAGTTGGCGCGCAGGTAGCGGCGCAGGTTGAAGCGCGCGGGGATCGTGAGCAGGTCGTCCTGGCTCGTGACCCCGGTCTGGATCAGGAAGGCGGTCAAGTCGACGTCTTCGTGGCGAACGTTGAACAGGTCCAGGGGCTGGTCTGCGCCGATCGACCAGAGCCGGATCGTGAGCGTGCCCAGCCAGCGGTCGAAGGGCCACTCGCGGATCTGGACGCCGGTGATCTTGTCGTAGGTGAACTCGCGCTCCTGAACGCTCAGGAAGCTGAAGCGGCTCTTGACCGAGCCCTCGCGCACCTCGAAGCGCGTGCAGGCGGCCTGCAGCAGGCGCGAGCCGGCCCCCATGCAAATGAAGGCCAGGGGCGGACCGGCGAACATGCCCAGGGCCATGGGGTTGCCGAGGGCGAGCACGAGGGGAACCGAGATCAGCGCCAAGGTCAGGATCACCCCCATCCCGATCACGAAGGGGGCGATCGTGCGCCCCAGCGCGGGGTTGAGCTGGCCGGTCCAGGCCGCCCCGCTCGGGGTCGGGAGCGGGACCGGCGCCCGCTTGGAGCGGCGGCGGCGCCCGTCCTCGCCCTCCGCGCCCTCGGCGTCCGCGCCCTCCGGCTCGGGCTTGGTCCCAGGCCGCGGGCGATCCTTGCTGGCCGCGATCACGCGCCCGATCGCGGCGTCGAGGGCGACGCCGTGGCGCAGGCGACGAAACGCGATCTCCTGGCCGGCGCCCTGGCAGCTGACGCGCACGTCGAAGAGCCCCAGGATCCGGTCGACCAGGGTCCGGTGGGTGTTGCTGTCCGCGAGGTTCTCGCTCGGAATGAAGGCGTCGTCCCGGGTCAGGAAGCCCTCTTCGTAGACGAGCACGTCGTCGTAGACGCGGTAGGTCCGCCGGCGCATGTCGAGGAAGTAGATCAGCAGGCCGGCGCTGAACACGCACACCACCGCCGAGGCCGCGATCCCTCCCAGCACGGGCGACGCCATGACCATGCCCAACCCGACGTAGGCGATCGCGAAGAAGGCCGAGGCCGCGAACCCGAGGACCTCGAGCACGACCCCGAGCAGGTCGGGCCGCTCCTCGTGGAGGAGGTGCTGCTGCGCGAGCTGGAAGCCGTTCTGGCGCATCAGCGCCTGGATCTGCGCGTAGACCTCGCGGGGGCGCTGGACCGAGCGCAGCACGACCTCGCTCGAGCTGCTGCCGGCCGACTCGATCATGACGTCGCCCGTGCCGAAGAGCTTGTAGCGGATCCAGGGCAGGCGCCGCTTGACGTGGGTGATGTTCTTGACCTCGAGCTCGGTCGTCTGGTCGCTGAAGATCGTGCCCCGGTGGGCGACGAGGCGGGTGGGGAGGATCTCGTAGCGCTCCTTCTTGTAGACCACGCCGGCGGCGTAGAGCGTGAGGAGGGCCGCGAGCACGGCGACCCCCAGCGCGCCCAGGGCGGCCGGCGGCGACTGGAGCGCCAGGTAGCCGGCCCCGGCTCCTGCGACTCCGAGCAGGGTCAGCACGATCAGGCTCGGCACGACCATGGGGAGCAGGAAGGGGACCCGCTGCGGCTTCAGCTCGAAGGGCTGGACGGGCGCGGCTGCTGGGCCGCCCGCGGGGCTGGTCCCTGGGCCAACACCTGGGCTGGGACTGGGGTTGGGGCCGGGGTTGGGAGCGGAGGGAGGCGGCGGGGCGAAGGAGTCCATGGCGAAGCTTCGCATGGGTCCGTCGGCGTCGCCGCTATAGCCAGGCCTCGCGATTGCAGTAGCCTGCCTTCCATGACGGTGCTCTACCTGGTGCTGCCGATCGGGCTGGTGCTCAGCGCCGCCTTCCTCTACCTCTGCGTGCGCTCGATCTCGGGCGGCCAGTTCGACGACCTCGACACGCCCGCGATCCGCGCGATCCTCGACGACGAGCCGGTCGAGTCTCAGACCCAGCCGACGGGGGAAGAGGAGGCCGACGAGGTCCCCACCCGCGAGGGCGAGGTCGGATAGTCTCTGCGCGTGGTCAGCGACGAAGAGCTCATGGCCCGCTACCAGGAGGGCGACCAAGCCGCTTTCCGGGAGCTCTACGCTCGCTACGCGGGCAAGCTCGACGCGCTGATGCGGCGCTCGCTCTTTCGCCAGGAGGAGGCCAAGGACCTCGTCCAGCAGACCTTCCTCCAGCTGCACCGGGCGCGCCACGACTTCCGCACCGACAGCAAGCTGCGGCCCTGGCTCTACACGATCGCGCTCAACCTGAAGCGGAAGCACTTCCGCTCGGTGGCGCGCAAGCCGACCAGCTCGCTCGAGGTCGAGGTCGGCGAGGAGCGCGCGCCCGAGCTGCCCCTCGAGCGGGCCGAGGACGTGGCCCGCTTGCGCGAGGCCCTCGGCGAGCTCTCGCCGGGGCAGCGCGAGGTGATCGAGCTGCACTGGTTCGAGGGGCTGCCCTTCGCCGAGGTCGCCCAGGTGGTCGGGGCCTCGCTGAGCGCGGTCAAGGTGCGCGCGCACCGCGGCTACAAGCAGCTGCGCGAGATCCTCGGTAACCCTGCCGAAGGGGCGGGATAGGTATGACGGAGGAACCCTTGGGCGAGTGCGCGGACCTTCGCGAGCGGATCCAGGCCGGCGAGGACCTGAGCGGCCACCCCCACCTCGCAGCCTGCCCTCCCTGTCAGGAGCTGGCGCAGGGGCTCGGCGCGCGCCTCGGCGTCCCGGCCCCCGCGGCGTCCGACCTCGACGCTGGCTTCCTGGCCCTCGCGGCGGAGCTGGAGCAGGAGCGCGGCCCGGCCGCTCGCCTGCGCAGCCTCTCGACCAGGACGCGCCGGGTGCTCCTGCTCCTCAGCGCGCTGGCGGTGGGCGGCGGGATGTGGTTCACCGGCCCCGCCGTGAACGACCCCGGCCCCCTGGCGGTGGTCGCCAGCCTGGGCCTGATCGCGCTGATCGCCTGCTGGCAGGCCATGCGACCGCTCCACCAGCCGCCCCTCTCGCGCAAGGCCTGGCTCTGCCTGGCGGCGCTCCTCGTGCTGATGCCCCTCGGGATCGCCTTCATGCCGCCGAGCGCTCCGCTCCCGGCCGAGCCCCACCAGCAGGTCCCGCTCAAGTGCTTCGCCTTCGGGCTGCTCTTCGCCTCGCCGGTCCTCGTGCTGGCCCTCTTCCTCGAGCGCGCGCCGGGGTCGGTCGCGGTCGGGTCGGGCCTGCTCCTGGCCGCCGTCGCCGCGGGCGGCGTCGGCACGATCTGCCTCGAGGGCCGCTGCCCTGCACAGGGAGTCGGGCACCGGCTGGGGGAGCACGCCACGATCGGGGTCTGCCTGGCGGCCGTGCTCTGGGTGCTGAGCCGGGCGAGAGGGCGCTAGCGCCCGCTCGATCGTCGCCTTTCGGCGACGATTTGGAGCCACTAGGGGGCTAAGTCCTTTGAGAGCAGGTTGGCCGGCTCCTTGCACTGGAGGCGAATACCCCAACCCCCCTGCGCCATTTGGCGCATTCGTGAGGCCCCGCTCGACGCGTGTTGAGTGGGGCTCTTGCGTTGGTTCCCAGATCTGCGGGCTGGGGATTGGGCTGGGGATTGGGCTGGGGATTGGGCTGGGGATTCGGCCGATCCAGCCGCTCCGAATTCGTCCGGCTCTCCAACCACCACGGTTGCTGGTCCAACAGAGCGCCCGTAGACTGCGCCGCCTTTTGGGGTACTAGGACTTACGGCCGGGAGAGCCCGTGGCGACGATCCGAGACAAGTCGAAGAAGTTCCACAAGTTCATCAAGGGGCTCAACAGCAAGTATGCGAGCGCTCTGCCGGACGAGAGCCAGCCCTTGCTGGACCGGTTCATCTTCTACTTGTTCTTCTACAGCAACCCCGTCACCTACGCGAAGAAGGCCAGCAAGGCCCTGACCGACCCCAAGGAGTTCGCCTCCTGGAACGAGGTCCGCGTCTCGACGGTGCGCGAAGTCACCAACATCCTCAACGAGTGCAAGATCAAGCCGGCCGACTTCCTCGCGCCGCGCCTGCTCGAGTTCCTCCAGAAGGTGTTCGAGGAGGTCGACGACGCGCGGCTCGAGGTCCTCACCGAGCGGATCGCCGCCGCTGAGAACGCCAAGGAGCGCAAGGACATCATCGAGGAGGCCAAGGACATCATCTCGGCCCTGCCCGGGATCCCGCCCTGGGGCGCGACCTACCTCATGGCCTCGCTCGGGCTCGAGAAGACGCTCCCCCTCGACCCGCACACCGACGCCGTGCTCGAAGAGCAGGCCCTCTTCGGCCCCAAGGACCGGACAGTCCCCCAGAAGAAGCGCGTCCTCAAGGCCTTGATCGACGGCGTGGACGACTTCAGCCCGGTCGCCGTGCACCACCTCCTGGTGGAGTACGCCAAGCGCGACCTCAAGCGAAAGTAGCCGCGGCGACCCACAGCCGAAGCTGGCGTCGGTTGACGCGGAGCGCCTGACGGCCCACCCTGGGCACGAGCAGGCGCGCGACGCGACGCGAGCACCTGGAAGGACCGGACTCTCATGGCAGGCCACTCCCATTGGGCGGGCATCAAGCACCGCAAGGGCGCCCAGGACAAGAAGCGCGGCAAGCTCTTCAGCAAGCTGAGCAAGGCGATCATCATCGCGGCCCGCGAGGGCGGCGGAGACCCCGAGGCGAACCTCAAGCTGCGCTACGCGATCGACAAGGCGCGCGCGAGCAACATGCCCAAGGACGTGATCGAGCGCGCGATCAAGAAGGGCACCGGCGACATCGAGGGCGTCACCTACGACGACATCCTCTACGAGGGCTACGGCCCCGGCGGCGTGGCGGTGATGGTCGAGGTCCTCACGGACAACCGCAACCGGACCGCCCCCGAGATGCGCAAGCTCTTCAGCGACTCGGGCGGCAACCTGGCCAACCCCGGCGCGGTCGCGTTCATGTTCGACCGCAAGGGCCTGATCGTGATCCCCGCTGAGGGCCTCGACTTCGACGAGGTGTTCATGGCCGCCGCCGAGGCGGGCGCCGAGAACGCCGAACAGGAAGAGGGGATGATCGTGATCACGACCGACCCCAGCAGCTTCATGGACGTCAGCAAGGCGGTCGAGGCCCAGGGCTGGACCACCGACACGGCTGAGGTCGCCTGGCTGCCGCAGAACATGGCGAACCCGCCCGAGGACGTGATCGAGAAGGTCGAGGCGCTGCTCGAGAAGCTCGACGACCACGACGACGTGCAGAACGTCTACAGCAACTACGAGCCTGCCGGCGAGTGAGGCGCCCCGCGGCCCTGGCGCCCCTCTCCCTCCTGCCCCTGCTGGCAGCTCCGCTCTTGCTCGCGGGCGCGGCCTTCGCCGCGCCCGACGAGCCGGCGCCCACCCCCGCGCCGGCGGCCTTGCCCGAGGCCTGGCAGGACGCCTACGCGCGCGTCGACGGGGTCGCGATCCTGCGCACCGCGATCGACGCCGACGCCAAGCAGGGCATGCCCAAGGCGGTCGCGCTCCAGCGGCGGATCACGCTCGAGCTCCTGCGAGCGGGCCTGGCGCGCGCCGGACGCAGCGCCGACGAGGTGCCCGCCGCCGACCTCGAGCAGGCCTTCGCTGACGCCAAGGCCCAGCTCGCGCGGCGCAAGGTCGAGCTCGAGGACGCCCTCGCCAAGGCCGGCCAGAGCGTCGAGGAGTTCAAGCAAGGGCTCAAGATCCCGCTCGCTTTCCGCAACTACGTGCGCGATCAGCTGAGCGAGGAGAAGCTGCGCCAGCTCTTCTCCGAGCAGAAGCTCGCCATGGCCGGCGAGCTGCGCTTGAGCCACATCTTCCTGAAGGTCACCAAGGAGCGCCCGGCCAAGGCGGCCCAGGCCAAGGCCGAGGCCCTGCTGAAGCAGCTCGGCTCGAAGGCCACGGCCCAGGCCTTCGCCGGACTCGCGAGCGAGGCCTCCGAGGACCCCATGGCGAGCCTGACCGGGGGCGACCTCGACTGGCTGCGCCGCAACGGCAAGCGGGGCGTCCCGCGCGAGGTCACCGCCGCGGCCTTCCGCTTCGGCAAGGTCGGCCTGGTGCCCGAGCCCGTCCGCAGCGCGCGCGGGCTGCACCTGCTCTTCGTGGTCCAGGTCCGCCTTCCACCCAGCGCGACCTACGAGCGCATGGCCCCTCAGATCCGCGCCCAGGCCGAGCGCAGCGAGGCCGCTCGCCTGCTCGACACCTGGCGCGAGAAGAGCCGGATCGAGTACGCGCCCGACGCGCCTCGCCAGCCGCAGCGGCGCTAGATCGGCGTCGGAGTCGGAGTCCGACGACGGAGGACCGAGTCGGACGACCCTTGTCGAGTCCGACGACCGAGTCCGACGACGGACGACCGAGTCCGACGCCCGAGCCCGACGACGGACGACCGAGCCCGACGACCGAGCCCGACGACCGAGCCC
>CALDQK010001264.1 GCA_937911525.1 uncultured bacterium | reverse complement strand
TCGCGCCGCGTCTCGGTCCGCGGAGGCGGCGCTCGCCTCCGCCCGGGCGGCTTCGAGCTGCTGGGTCAGGTCGGCGACCTTGGCCGCCTCGGCCTGGGCCGCTTCGAGCTGTTGCTCCAACTCGACGACCTTGCTCGCCTCGGCCGCGGCGGCGTCGGCTTGGCCTGCGACTGCTTCACTGGCCTTGGCCTTGGCGGCCTCGAGCTCCTGAGTGAGCTCGGCGACCTTGGCGGCGTCGGCCCGGGCGGCCTCGAGCTCCTGAGTGAGCTCGGCGACCTTGGCGGCGTCGGCCCGGGCGGCCTCGAGCTCCTGGGTGAGCTCGGCGACCTTGGCGGCGTCGGCCCGGGCGGCCTCCAGCTCCTGAGTGAGCTCGGCGACCTTGGCGGCGTCGGCCTTGGCTTCCTCGAGCTCCGCGGCGATTCGACCTCGCTCGGCCTCGAGCGCCTCCAGGGCGCTCTCCGCCTCCTGGAGCGCGCCTTGGACCTCGCCCGCCGCCTGGGCCTTGGCCTCCTCGCCTGCAGCGACCTCGCGCTGCAGCTCTTCGGCGCGGGCCTGGTGCTCACCTGACTCGGCGCGAGCCTCGGCCAGCTCGGCCTCTGCCGCGGCGAGGTCGCTCTGCGCCTGCTCGAGCGCTCCTCGCGCCTCGGCGAGCTGTCGTTCGAGCTCCGCGCGGGCGCTCTCGACCTCTTGAATGATCTGCTCGGACGCGCCGAGCTTCTCGGCCAGCTCGGCGCGCGCCGCCGCCGACTCCTCGCGGGCGGCGCTCGCCGCTTGCTCTGCCTCGGCCTGGGCGCCGCGGGCCTCCTCGAGGGCGAACTGAGCCTCAGCCAGGGCGCCGGCGAAGCGCTCAGCGTCGTTCTCGGCCGAGCCTTCGTCGGGCCCCGCGTCGCTGGCAGGGGCTTGCGCCGCGGCCTGCTCCTCGTAGCGGGCCAGGACCGAGCCGAAGCCGATCTGGTCCCCGTGCGCGACGGGATGGGGGACGAGCGGCTCGAGCTCGTCGCCGTTGATCGAGGTGCCCTGGCTGGAGCGGAGGTCGACCAGGTTGAAGCCGCCCTCGTCGTCGGCTTCGAAGCGCGCGTGGTTGTAGGACACCCCGCGCTCGGTGATCCGAACCTCGGCTCGTCGGGCGGTGCCGACCTCGTGATCCTGACCCGAGGTCAGCTCGAAGACCGTGCCCGCGAACTTGCCGTCGAGGATGGTGAGCTGCGCCATTCCTAACTCCCCGCAGCGATTGTAGGAGACGCGAGTCCCGGGCGGGGTGGCAGCGGGGCGTGTTCCCCGCGTGAAGAGGCGTATCATGCCGCCCCCATGTCTCGCAGCGTTCTGTTCACCCTCGGCCTCGTCGCGCTCCTGGCAGCCCCCGCGCTCGCCCAGGACGAGGACCCGTCCGAGCGGCTCAAGGCCCTCGAGTCCTGGATCGTGCTCGAGGAGGAGGCGGCGCCCGAGCCGCCCTTGCTCCGCCTCGAGGCGGGGCTGGTCGGGTTCATCGAGGGCCGCTCCAAGCTCCGCGCGGACCGCGCGGGTCTGCTCGGGACCAACCTCGAGAACCTCGAGGAGGAGCAAGGCCTCCAGAGCGGCGGCCTCGGGCCGTGGCTGGAGCTGAGCATCGGCGACAAGGTGCGCGGCGGGGCAGACTTCCTCCGCTTCGTCCGCAGCGGGAGCGGCTTCGATCAGCAGAAGGACCCGATCGACTTCGCAGGACGACGCGTGGCCGAGGCAGGGGACTACCTCCAGTCGAGCTTCGAGTTCCTCTCGCTGGGGGCCTTCGTCGAGTGGGACGTGCTCTACGGCCGCACCTACCGGATCGGCCTGGTGGGTGGCCTGCGCTACTTCCGCCTCGACTTCGAGCTGCGCAGCCTGAAGGTCCAGCGCCCGCCCTACCAGAGCTTCGGGACCCGGGTGTTCGGCGAGCTGCTCTCGCCCTTCTTCGGCGGGCTGATCGAGCTGACTCCCTTCCCCTACCTGAGCGTCTACACCCAGGCCCAGTTCATGAACTGGTCGTGGCGTTCGCTCGAGCTGAGCGAATCGCGCTACTTCCACTTCCGCCTCGGCGCGCGCCTGAACTTGATCCCCGAGACCTTCTCGGTCGGGCTCGAGTACCGCTTCCTGGTCTTGGGCGCGAACCCGAGCTCGACACGCGGGCGACGGCTGGAGGGCGAGCTCTCCGCCAACGGGCTGAGCGCCTACGTCTCGTTCTCCTTCTAGCGATCTGCCACCGCGATCAGCGCGTCGAGTTGGATCGGCTTCCCCGCCGCGAGTCGTTCGTCGACCCGCGCCGCGAGCGTCTCCCGGAAGGCCTGGTCCTGCTCGGCTGAGACCCCGGCCAGGATCCCCGCCCAGCGCGGAGTCTGCGCGAGGGTCTCGACGTAGGCGCTGCCCGAGCCCACGTCTCGGACCATGGGCTGATACCAGGCGAGCACCTCGCGGAACCCGCTCGCGCGCACCTGCTCGCGCAGGCTCTCGCGCTCGCCGAGGTCGAAGTTGCTCCGCGGGGCCTCCGGCAGCTCGATCCCGACCTCCTGCGCGACGCGCGGCGCGAGGGTGAACATCGGGCTCTGCTCGCGCCGGCCCCAGACGCTCCACCCGGCGCGGCCGCCAGGCCGGAGCACCCGCGCCGCCTCCGCGAGGGCCGCCTCGGGGGCGGGCACCAGCATCAGGTTCAGGTTGGCCATTAGGCGGTCGAAGCTCTGGTCCGCGAAGGGCAGCTGACAGGCGTCGGCTTGCTGGACCTCGACGCGCTCGGGCAAGACCGCGCGAGCCAGCGCGACCATCTCGGGCGAGAGGTCCGAGACCACGAAGCGGGCGCCCTCGGACAGGGCGGGGAGCACCTGCTGGGCGCCCCCTCCCGCGCCGGCGCCGACCTCGAGCACCGCCGTGGCCTCCGGCAGGCGCAGCATGCTCGCCAGGGTCCGCGCGAGCTGCAGCGTGGTGACCTCCATTCGCTCCTGGAAGAAGCGAGAGAAGGAGTCCCAGTAGGCGCGGGTCGCCGCGATCTGCTCGTCGTAGTCGGAGGTGGAGGACATCGGAGCTCCCATGCACCAAGAGTCGGAGAGGGGCTCAGAATGCCGGTCGCAGGCGCAGGAAGCGAGAGGGAGCGGAGACGGGGGCGGGGCCGGGGAGAGGGACCGGAGCCGGGGCCGGAACCAGGGCCGGGACCGGAGATTGGAACCGGAGACAGGAACCGGAGACAGGAACCGGAGACAGGAACCGGAGCCGGGGCCGGAGACAGGAACCGGAGACAGGAACCGGAGCCGGGAACCGGAGCCGGGGCCGGAGACAGGAACCGGAGACAGGAACCGGAGACAGGAACCGGAGACAGGAACCGGAGATTGGGACCGGAGATTGGGACCGGAGGCCGCTGACGAGGCCGAACCCACGACAAAGGCCGCCACCCGCGAGGGGCAGCGGCCTGTGTCTTCGCGTCCAGCCGCAGCAGGGTCGGCTCCCTCTCCGGGCGCTCGAGGCTCACACCTCAGAGCGAAAGCGTAAGGGGCTGGTGCGCAACCATTCTCGAGGCGTGGAAGGTCACACCTCCCGCAGCACCAGCCCCTGGTGCTTTCGCGGGCCCAAAGATGGGGGG
>CALDQK010001263.1 GCA_937911525.1 uncultured bacterium | reverse complement strand
CGACGAGCCCACGGTGGGCGTGGATCCCCAGTCTCGCAATCGGCTGCTCGAGAACGTCGAGCGCCTGCGCGATGCCGACAAGGCGGTGATCTACACGACCCACTACATGGAGGAGGCCCAGCGCCTCTGCGACCGGGTTTGCGTCATGGACCGCGGGCGACTCCTGGCCGCGGGGAGCGTCGAGGGGCTGATCGCCGAGCACGGCGGTCACCCGGTGGTCGTGGCCGAGCTCCCTGGCGGCGAGCTGAGGATCGAGAGCGCGGACCCGATCGCGACCCTCTCCCGCCTGCGTCGTGAAGAGGGCGAAGTGCGCGGCTTCCGGCTGGAGGCGCCCAACCTCGAGCAGGTGTTCCTGAACCTCACCGGCCGCGGCTTGAGAGACTAATGCGCGCATTGCTGTGGGTCGCGCTCAAGGACCTCCGCCGGTTGGTGCGCCGGCCGAGCGACGCGTTCTTCGTGTTCCTGTTCCCGGTGGTCTACGCCGCCTTCTTCACCCAGGTCGTCTCGGGCTCCGCCGCTGGCGCGAGCCAGATCCGTCTGGCGGTGGTCGACGAGGACCAGAGCCCCCTCAGCGCGCGCCTGGTCGCGCGCCTGCGCGCGGAGGACGGCTTGAAGCTGGCCCAGCTCGAGCGCGACGAGGCGGCCGCCAGCGTGCGCGGGGGCCGACGGGCCGCCTACCTGGTCCTGCCAGCGGGCTTCGGCGCCGCGGAGCGGCCTCGCTTGACCTTGGCCGCGGACCCGGCGCGCCAGGGCGAAGCCGAGCTGCTGCGGGGGCTCTTGCTGCGGATCGGGGGGGAGCTCCTCGGCGAGCGGATCGAGGCCCGCGTCGCTCAGGCGCGCGAGCAGGTCGAGTCTGCGCAGGTCGAGGCCCGCGAGCGAGCGGAGCGGGCGTTCGCCGCGCACGCTGAGCTCGCGGCTCGCTTGGAGGAGGCCCTCTCTCGCGAGCGGGCAGGGCGGGGGGCGAAGCCTGCGGAGCCGCGGAGCGCTGGGCTCGCTCCGGCCCGTCCGGCTCCCGTCGACTCGGCGGTCGGGGCAGCGAAGATCGACTGGGGAGCCCTCGACCCGGGCGAGCCCCTCGCGGTCGACGACCAGGAGGTCAGCGGGACCCGAGAGCGGGCCCCGGTCCCGGCCGCGGTCACCTTGCCTCAAGGGACGGTGTGGGCGCTCTTGGCCTGCGCGGCTGCCTTCGGGGCGACCTTGGTCGGCGAGCGCACCACCGGCACCCTGCGTCGGCTGCGCATGGCGCCGGTGGGCGTGCTGCCCGTGCTCCTCGGCAAGGGCTTGGCCTGCTTCGTCACGATCCTCGGCGTGTGTTCGCTCTTGCTCGGAGGGGTGGCGCCCCTGTTCGGAGTCGAGGTCGCGCGCTACGACCTGCTCGCGCTGGCGGTCGTCTGCAGCGGGGTGTGCTACTGCGGGCTGATGCTCTTGATCGGGACGATCGGCGGCTCCGAGGACGCGGCCTATCGGATCGGCTGGGCCTTGATCCTGGTCTTGGCGATGCTCGGCGGGGCGATGGTCCCCAGCTACCTGATGCCCGGCTGGATGGAGGGCTTGAGCCGGATCAGCCCCGTGCGCTGGTCGTTGCTGGCGCTCGAAGGCGCGATCTGGCGCGGCTTCAGCCTGCGCGACATGGCGCTGCCCTGCGGCGTGCTGGTCGGCATGGGCCTGGGCTGCTTCGCGCTCGGGAGCGCCCTCTTGCGGGTCCGCTTGGCTCGTGGCTGGAGTAAGTAGGAAAAGGGTTTAGGGCGATTCTCCAAATCTCCTGATACACGCGGGGGTCGAGCGGGCACTCCCTCTCCGTGACCTGCTTCGAGACCCTAGAGCTGCACCCGCAGACCCCCGCTGACGTGGCCGCGCTGGCCCGGGCCGAGGCCCACGCCCGCGGCTGCGAGGGCTGCGCCGCGCGCCTGGCCGAGCTGCGGGGCGCCGACGAGCTCCTGGCGCGCGGGCTGAGCCTGTGGATCGCAGGGAGCGAGTGCCCCGAGCCCGAGGCGCTCGCCGAGTGGATCGACGCCGGTCGCCCCCGCGACGAGGCGCTCGAGTCGCACCTCAGCGGCTGCGAGGAGTGCCGCGGGGACCTCCTGATCGGCCTCGCCGACCTCGCGGAGCAGGAGCAGCGCTCCGGCGGCCGCGCCCCCCTCCGCGTCGACTGGCGCCAGCCGGCCGCCTTGCTGGGCGCCGCGGCCCTCCTCTTCGGTTTGGGGCTGCCCCTCTTCCTGAGCGGGGGAGCGGGCGGATCGAACCAGGTCGGCGTTCTGCCCACCGCGCCCCCGCCGCTCCCGACCGAGCAGCCGGCCCCCCGTCGCGCCGAGCTGCCGCAGCCGCGCCGTGTCGAGCCGAGCCGCCCCGTGGAGGCTGCCCCAGCCCAGCCCAGACACCAGCCCAACGTCCAGCCCAGCGACCAGCCCAGCTGGCCGCGGCCCGAGCCCAGCCAGGAGCCCAGCCCGGCTCCCTCCGGCGAGGAGCCCAGCCAGCCCGACGCGCAGCCCAGCGAGGAGCCCAGCCAGCCCGCTCGCCCGGCGCCTACCCACACCCCAGACCCGGCTCCTTCGCCCGCGACGTCCCCCGCGGCGGGCGAGCCCACGCCGGGTCCGACGCGCCCGCAGGCGCCGCCGCCCGATCCCCAGCCCGCGCCGAGCGCCGGGCCGATCGTGGCGGCGGCGCTGAGCGTCGCCGAGAGCGAGGGGCTCTTCGTCCGCCTCCCCGAGGGGCGCGCGTTCCAGGCCTTCAGCGACGGTGAGCTGCCCGCGGGCAGCGAGCTGCGCGCCGGTCCCGAGGGCGCCCGCGTCCGCCTCCGCCAGGGTCAGGTCTTCGTGCAGGCGCAGGCTCGCCTCCGCTGGGGCGAGGCGCTCGAGGTCGAGCGCGGCCAGGTCCTGCTCGAGGGCCGCGAGCTGCGGGTTCGCACCGCGGGCGGCGAGGTCGAGGTGACCGGGCGCGCCCTGATCGAGGCCCGCCGCGACCAGGTCGGCGTGCAGGTCCTCTTCGGCCGCGCTCGCTACCAGCAGGGCGACCAGAGCCAGGCCCTCGAGTCCGGTCAGGTGCTGACCGGAGCCGCGGGCAGGTCCCCGCGGGTCCGCTCTGGCGGCGGCCAGCAAGGACCGGCTTGGGTTCGCCCCCTCCGCCCCCTTCCTCCCCGCGGCCGTCGCCCCGGCCGCCGCGGCGGTCCCAATCCCGGCGGCACGCCCCGCCACAACCTCCCGGGCCCGCGTCGCTGAGCGACGCGCCCAGCCATCTCCGACCCCTCGACAGGATCCCCTCATGAACCGTCTGCTCATCGCGGCTGGTGCCGCCCTCTCGCTCTTCCTCCTCGCCAGCCCCGCTGAGGCGCAGGGTCGCCGCGGCGGCCCCGGCGCGCGCCCGGGCAGCTCCGGCAGCGGCGGCT
>CALDQK010001262.1 GCA_937911525.1 uncultured bacterium | reverse complement strand
AGCCAGCGCTTCTCGAGTGACTGCTTTCGCCTGCCCGCCAGCCGCAGCCTTCCTGAAACGCCACGTCTGGACGCCCTCGCCTCACTAGCGTGTAGCCCGAGTTGGGTGAGATCATCAGGCGGGCATGGGCAGGGGCACGAGCGGGAGGTTCCGCTCAGGAACCAGCTAGGACGTCCGGCTAGGCGAAGCCCACGCTGCCGCGGTCCTGCAGCCCCGCCGAGGCCAGGCGGAGGTGCTCACGGGTGGTCGCGAGCGCCGCGCGGAGGTCCTCCTCCTCGAGGGCGTCGCGGCCGGCGCGCACCGCGGCCAGGCGGGCCTGGAGCAGCAGCTCCTTGAGGAAGGCCACGCTGTAGCCCTCGGTGTCCCGCGCCAGCCAGGCCAGCTCGCCGGGGGCGTCTTCGCCCAGCTGGTGGCTCAGGTAGCGCCCGCGCAGCTCCTCGTCCGGCTCGGGGATCAGGAACACGCGGTCGAAGCGGCTCGGGCGCTTGCTGATCGCGGGGTCGATCCGATCGGGGCGGTTGGTGGTCGCGATCACGAGCACACCGTCCAGGCGCTCCATGCCGTCGAGCAGGTTGAGGAACTGGCTGAGGAGGGGCCCGTCGTCCACGAGGGTGTCGAGGTCCTCGAAGCAGAGCACCGCCGGGGCCAGCTCGGCGGCGCGCTCGAAGGCGTGGCGGCAGTTGTAGAGCCCGCTGTTGGGGTCGTCGAGGACGGCGACCACGGTCGGGTGCTCGACCCCGTGCGCGATCGCCTTCAGGATCGAGGTCTTGCCGTTGCCCGGCGGCCCCGCGAGCAGGATCCCGCGCCGGTGGGCCAGCCCGTGGCGGCGGTAGAGGTCCCCGCTGGCGAAGAACTCCTCCACCGTTCGGCTGAGGTCCTCTTGCATGCCCGCCGGCAGGAGCACGTCCTCCCAGCTGAGGTCGGCGCTCTTGGTGCGGGTCTCGCGCGTGTTGCCGAGCAGGATCAGGCCCGCCCGGCTCCGGTCGTGCGCGGCGTGGAGGGTCTGGGCGGTCCGGACCAGGAGCGCGAGGACCTCGCGCCCCGGCGCCGCGACGCACACCTCGTCGTCGGGGCTCGGGAGCGAGCCCGCCTCGTGGGTCCAGAGCCACAGCTCGTCCTCGGGCTGGCCCGACTCGGGCACCAGCCGGACCAGGCTGTAGCGGACGGGGTCGCTCAAGCGCAGCTCGCTGGCGCCGCCCTCCTCGCTGGGCGTGGAGTACCAGCCGAGATACTCGTAGGGGGAGAAGAGCTCGTGCTCTCCCTCGAGGGGCGACTGCTCCTCGAGGCGGAAGCCCAGCTCCTGGGCGGCGGCCGCGAAGCACTCGCTGCAGGAGAGGGGAGGGCGCAGCCCGCCGCGGAAGAGGGGCAGCTCGGGCGCGCCGCGGCGCCGCAGGGCGCGGCGGAAGACCTCGACCATCCGGCCTTGCTGGACGCCCCAGGGGAGGGGCGCGGGGGTCGGGCTGGCTGCGGGGGTGGGCTCGTTCACGCGCGCATTGTGGAGGCAGAGGTGCTGCGGAGGAAGGGGAGGAGGCGCCAGCGGCGACCCCCCTGTCCATCATTGCTCCTATGCTGGGCGAATGAGCGAAGCGCTGCGCACGCGAGTCGAGACCAAGCTGCGGGCCCACGAGCCCGACCTCGTCCTGGGCTCGCTGCGGCCCCTCGGCGGCGGGGCCTGCCAGGACCTGTTCCTGCTCGAGGCGGGCGACGAGCGGCTGGTCCTCCGCTCCGACGCCGCGCAGGCCTTGCCCGGCAGCCTGGACCGGGCGCGCGAGTTCGTCGTCGCGGAGGCCGCCGCCGCGGCCGGAGTGCGCACGCCCCAGCCGCGCTGGCTCTGCACCGACCTCCTGCGCGAGGGGGCGGGGGCCTACGTGATGCCGCACGCGCCGGGCGAGAGCCTGGGCGGGCGGGTCGTCCGCTCGCCGGAGCTGGCCGAGGCCCGCGCGGCGCTCCCGGGGCAGTGGGCCGAGCAGCTCGCGGCCCTGGCGCGGGTCGAGCCGAGCGGCGCGCTCGAGGGCGCCCTGGGCCAGCCGCCGAGGGACCCTGCGCGCGAGCGGGTGGCCGAGCTGCGGGCGATGGTCGAGAGCCTGCCCAACCCGCGACCGGCGCTGGACCTGGCCCTGGCCTGGCTCGAGGCGAACCTCCCCGCGCCCCCCGAGCGCGTCGGCCTCGTGCACGGCGACTTCCGCGTGGGCAACTTCCTGGTCGGTCCCGCGGGGCTCGAGGCGGTGCTCGACTGGGAGTTCGCCCACTGGGGGGACCCGGCCGAGGACCTGGCCTGGCTCTGTGTGCGCGACTGGCGCTTCGGTCAGGACGAGCTGGCGGCCGGCGGGGTGGCGACGCGCGAGGCGCTGCTCGCGGCGTGCCAAGCGGCCGGGGTCCCAGCACCCGAGCCCGCTCGCCTGGCCTTCTGGGAGGTGTTCGGCGCGACGCGCTGGGCCGCCGGCGCGCGCTTTCAGGCCGAGCGCTACCGCAGCGGCGAGCGGCGCGACCTGGAGCTGCTCGCGATCGGCTGGCGCGCGCTGGAGCTCGAGTTCGAGGCGCTGCGCCAGATCGAGCGCGGCGGGGAGCCGCTGCCCAGGCTGGGCGAGCCGACCGCCCGCCCGCCCCGCGGGGCGCCGCCTTCGCCGCAGGAGCTCTTGCTCGGCGTGGCGGGGCTGCTCGACGACCTGCGCGGGGGGCTCGACCGCGCCGCGGGCTTCCGCGCGCGGATCGGGGCCTCGCTCTTGCAGTCCCTCGCGAGCGAGAGCGCGCGCAGCGAGAGCCTCGAGCGGGAGGAGCGGGCGCTGCTCGCGCCCCTGGCCGGGATCGATGCCGCGCCCCACGAGCTCGAGCGCGAGCTGAGCCGGCGCGCGCAGGAGCCCCTCAGCGAAGCGGTCCAGCGCGAGTGGCGCCGCGGTGTGCTGGCGCAGCTCGCGCTGCGGATCTCCCTGCGCAACCCCCGCTTCGACCTGCGCCTGGACCTGCCCTGAGCGCGGCCTGGCCGCCGGAGGACGAATGAGCTTGCTCTTGAGCCCCGAGCTGACCGAGCTGCGCGGACGCGTGCGGGCCTTCATGGACGAGCACGTGCTCGCGGCCGAGCCGGCGATCGTGGCCGAGGACGCGCGCGGGGAGCGGGCGACCCTCGCCGCCCTGCGGGCCCGCGCCCGCGCGGCGGGGCTGTGGACGCCTCACCTGCCCGCGGCCTGGGGCGGGCTGGGGCTGGGCGTGATGGGCATGTGCGCGCTCTTTCGCGAGATGGGCCGCACGCCCGTCGGGCCATCGGTGTTCAACTGCGACGCCCCGGACCAGGGGAACATGGACCTGCTCCTGCTCGCCGGCGATGACGCACAGCAGGAGCGCTACCTGCGCCCGCTGGTCTCGGCCGAGGTCACGAGCGCGTTCTGCATGACGGAGCCCGCGCCTGGCGCCGGGGCGGACCCGAGCAACCTGCGCACGGCCGCGACGCCCGAGGGCGCTGGCTGGCGGCTGAGCGGGCACAAGTGGTATGCCACGGGCGCGGTCGACGCCTCGTTCCTGATCGTGGTCGCGCGCACCAGCGAGGACCGGCGCCAGGGCGCGACCTTGTTCCTGGTCGAGCGCGAGCAGGAGGGCGTAGAGCTGGTGCGCGAGATCCCCACCTTCGCGGAGCCGCTCCTGGCGCACCGCGAGGCGGAGCTGCGCTTCCACGACGTGCGCCTCGGCCCCGAGGCCGTCCTGGGCGGGGTCGGGCAGGGCTTCGCCCTCGCGCAGCAGCGCCTGATCCCGGCCCGGCTGACCCACTGCATGCGCTGGCTGGGGCTGGCCGACCGCGCGCTCGAGCTCTGCCGCGACTACGTCTCGCGGCGCGAGAGCTTCGGCAAGACCCTGGCCAAGCACGAGCGCGTGCAGGACCTGATCTACCGCAGCGCGGCCAAGATCCACGCTGGCAACCTGATGACCCTGCACTGCGCCTCGCTGCTCGAGCAGGGCGACGCCGGGGCGGCCAAGCCCTACGCCTCGCTGGCCAAGGAGCAGGTCGCCAACGCCCTGTGCGATGTGCTCGACGACGCGATCCAGATGCACGGCGGGCTGGGCTACTCGGACGACCTGCCCTTCGCGCGCTGGTATCGCTACGCGCGCGCGGCCCGCATCGCCGACGGCCCCGACGAGGTCCACCGCTGGGTCGTGGCCCGGGCCTTCCTCGAGGGCGAGCTGGATTTGCTGGTCTAGCCGTGCGTGATGCGCCGGACCGCGAGGCCTTCGACCGCCTCCACGACGGGCCGACTCACTTCGGCCACATGCTCGCGCTCGCCCCGCGGGTGCTGCTCTTCGCCTTCCCCTTCCTGGGGCTGGGCCTGCTGATCACGGCCATGTCGCTCCTGGACGGGAGCTCGCTCAAGTCGGCCCTCGAGCCGACCTTCGTGTTCGGGGGCTTGACCGGAGCGGTCGTGTTGACCGTGGCCCTGGCGCTGCCGGCCGCGGCGCTCCAGCAGCGGCGCCGGCGGGACCTCTACCTGGCGCGCGGGCGCAAGGGCGATCGGCTGGCCTGGACGGCGACCTTGATCCAGCAGTCGGTCCCCATGTCGGGGAGCGTGCACGTGTGCGGCGGACTGATCCGCTTCCTCTGGCACCGGTCGATGAACACGATGGACGGGCGGATCGCCCTCGAGCAGGAGGAGTCGATCCGCTGCGAGGTCGGGCAGGTCGCCGCGGTCGAGCTGGTCTCGCCGGAGACCTTCTGGGAGGCGCGCTTCGGCGTGCGCCAGGTCGCGCTCCTGCTCAAGGACGGCCAGCGGATTCGGCTGGCGGCGCCCCAGCCCAAGCGCCTGGTCGCGGCCCTGCAGGCCGTGCTGGCCAAGCCCGCGGGCACCCCGGTCGCGCCCGAGATCCAGAGCGCGCTCGACCACGCGAGCGTCGAAGAGCTCGGCGCGGCCCTCACGCGCCGCTGCGAGCAGGTGGTCGTGATCGCGGGCGAGCGCGAGACCGCCCCCCACGTCGTGCTGGAGGGCGAGCGCGAGGGCCTGCTCGAGTCCCTGGAGCTCGCGCGCCTCGCGCTGGAGGGGGAGCGAGAGGAGCTCGCGCCCTATCGCTCGGCGCGAGAGGGCGCGAACGAGGGAGGAGCTGACGCTGAGTGACTTCGCCAGCGGTCTCGTGGAGGGGAGGGCGCGCGGGAGGGGCGCTCGGATCCTCTTGAACCACAGAGAGCACAGAGAGCACAGAGATTCACAGAGGAACGACAGGGGGCGCTCTCCGCGTTCGCTGCGGTTCAATCTTCGCGTGAGGAGGAGCTGTCGCCGGCGCGCCAGCTCCTCGCCCGAGGGCTGACTCGGAGGGCGCCGGCGGATAACGTTGCTCCCCCTATGGAGGCTCCATGAACGGCGCGCGCTACTTCTCCCCCGACTACAGCACGGCGCGAGAGCGCTTCCTGAGCGCGGCCAAGGCCGCCGGGCTCGAGCTCGAGTCGCACCCGATCGCCGCGCGCGGTCCGGGCGGGGAGGAGTTGGCGATCGACGTCGCGACCTGCGGCGCGGCGGAGCCGACCCGCACCGTCGTCGTGTCCTCGGGCCTGCACGGGGTCGAGGGCTTCCTCGGCTCGGCCTGCCAGCTGCGCTACCTGGAGGAGCACCTGCCCCAGCGCGAGCTGCCCGAGGGCCTGCGGCTGGTGTTCCTGCACGCGCTCAACCCCTACGGCTTCGCCTGGATCCGGCGCGTGAACGAGCGCAACGTCGACCTGAACCGCAACTTCCTCCGCCCAGGCGAGCGCTACGAGGGCGCGCCCGAAGGCTACGCCGAGCTCAACGGCCTGCTCAATCCCACGCGCCCGCCGCGCCGACTCTCGGCCTTCTACCTGCGCGCGGGGGCGACCCTGGCCCGGCAGGGGATGGCCAAGCTCAAGAACGCGGTGGCGGGCGGGCAGTACGACTTCCCCCTGGGGGTGTTCTTCGGCGGGCACGAGCCGGAGGAGACGCAGCGGATCCTGGACGAGCACCTCGCGCGCTGGGCCGGGACCGAGAGCGCCGAGACCGTCTACCACGTCGACTTCCACAGCGGCCTCGGGCCCTCTGCGACCTACAAGCTCCTGGTCGATCACCCGAGCGGGGCGCCCGCGGTCGACGAGCTCGGCGCGGCCTTCGGCTCCGACGTGGTCGAGCCCTGGGAGCCGAGCCTGGGGGTGGCCTACGAGATCAGCGGCGGGCTGGGGACCTGGGCCCAGGTCCGCTTCCCCGAGACCCGCTACGAGGTGCTGGTCGCCGAGTTCGGCACCTACCCGCCGATCAAGGTCCTGCGCGCGCTGCACTTCGAGAACCGCGCGCACCACCACGGGCGCGGCCCGACCCACAGCTCGACCCGCTGGGCCAAGGGCCTGCTCAAGGAGGCCTTCGCGCCGGCCGATCACGGCTGGCGCGACACCGTGGTCCCGCGCGGGGTCGCGATCGTGGAGCGCGCGCTGCGCGCGCTCGAGAGCCAGCCCCAGGGCGCAGGAGCGGGCGCGTGAGCTTCGAGCCAGGGAACGTGGCCGTCTACTGCGGCTCGCGCTTCGGGGAGGACCCGCGCTACGCGAAGGCCGCGACCTTGATGGGCCAGCGGATCGTCGAGCGCGGCTGGGGCCTGGTCTACGGCGGGGGCAGCGTCGGCTTGATGGGCGCCGTGGCGGACGCGGTGCTCGCGCACGGCGGCGAGGCCTACGGGGTGATCCCGACCTTCCTCTCGCGCCCCGAGCTGGCCCACCCCAGCTTGACCCGGCTGGAGGTCGTCGAGGACATGCCGGCGCGCAAGCGGCGCATGATCGAGCAGGCGGGCGCCTTCGTGGCGCTCCCCGGCGGGACCGGCACCCTCGAGGAGATCTTCGAGGTGCTCAGCTGGCGCCAGCTCGAGCTGCACCGCAAGCCGGTCGGCGTGCTGGACGTGGACGGCTTCTGGCAGCCGCTGCTCACGACCCTCGACAACCTGCGCGACCAGGGCTTCGTGAGCCCCGAGCAGCGTGACCTGCTCGTGGTGGCGCGCGAGGTCGACGAGCTGCTCGACGCGCTCGTGGCGCGCGCCCAGGCGTGAGCCAGGCGGCCCGCTCCGACCCCTGGCGCCTGCCCTGCCTGATCGCGCTCTTCGCGTTGGCCCTCGGGCTGCGCTGGCGCGGGCTGGGGCGCAGCCTCTGGTACGACGAGCTCTTCACGCTCGTCCACTTCGGCGAGTCGCTCAGCCAGGCCTGGGGCACCCAGGTCGAGGCGAACAACCACCCGCTGGCCTCGACCCTGGTGTGGCTGGCCCGCAGCCTGGGGGCCGAGAGCGCGCGCGGGCTGCGCCTCCCCTTCTGGGTCGCGGGCGCGGGCGCCGCCCCCGCGCTGGCCTGGGCGCTCTGGCCGAGCGGCCGGCGGCGAGCCTGGCTGGCCGGCGGGCTCCTGGCGCTGGCGCCGCCCGCGGTGCTGGCGAGTCAGCAGGTCCGCGGCTACGCCCCGGCCTTGCTGCTCTTGGCCCTGGCCCTGGGCGCCGCGCTGCGGCTGCGGGAGGAGGCGCACCCCCGCTGGGGCGCGCTGCTGGCGGGCTGCGTCGTGCTGGGGCTGAGCGCGCACCTGAGCGCCGGCCTGGGCTTACTCTGCCTGGCGCTCCTGGCCTGGGGGGCGCGCAGCCCGCGCGTGCTCTTGGCTTGGCTGGGGGGCGGCTTCCTGGGCGGGCTCATCGTGTTGCTGCCCACGCTCTCGCGCACCTGGAAGTTCGTGCGCCGCAACCTGGGCGTGGCCGAGCCCGCGCTCCCGAGCCCCCTCGCCCCGGGGCCCTTCGACCTGGCCCGGCTGGGCGAGGCCGCCGGCTCGCCGCTCTTGGGCTTCTTGCTGGTGATCCTGCTCGGCCTGGGCCTGGCCAGCGCCAAGCGTGAGCGGAGCGCGCGCCCGATCCCCTCGCTGGCGCTCGGGGCTTGGGCGCTGACCCCGCTGCTCCTCGTGGTGAGCGGGGCCCTGGGCTATGCCCGCTTCGCGTGGTTCGCCTGGCCGGCCTGGGCGGCGCTGGCCGCGCTGGGGCCCGCGCGTGAGCCGCGGCGGCTGGCGCTGGTGGTCGTGGCCTGGTTCCTGGCGCTCTCGGCCTGGATCGGCGCCCGCGAGCGGCGCGGGGAGCTGGCGGACCTGCGGGGGGCCGTCGTCCTGGCGCGGAGCCAGGTGGGGCAAGGGGAGGTCTTCGCGGCGGGGCCAGGCGGCGAGCTCCTGGGCGGCTACGGGGTGAGCGCGCTCTTGCCGGCCGACGAGGGTGCAGCCCTCGAGGTCGTGGCGGCCCTGCCGCGCCCGTGGGCGGCCGTGATCGCCCTGCCGGCGTGGCTCGAGCTCCAGCCCCGGCTCGAGGCCGCCCTCAGCGCGCACGCCCGCTACGTGATCCCCGGGCGCGAAGGTCCGGTGCTGGTGGTGGTCGCGCGCCGGGATCCCTGAGCGTTACACTCCTCCCGATGCTGAGCGAAATCGAGCTGGCCTTCGGCGAGAACCTGCTCCTCCTGGGAGGGATCACCGGCCCCCGGTTGAGCTACGCCCTGCGCGCGCGTCAGGGGGACTCGCGCCCCTTGTGGGAGCTGGTCTCCCAGCTCGCGCTGGCGCAGGCCCCCGCCGTCGCCGAGGCGCACCGCCTGGCCGAGGCGGCGATGCAGGTCGCCGGCCCTTCGGCCTTCTCCTTCTCGACGGGGGCCATGGTCGGCCCCTGGGAGCTGGTCGATCGGACCGGCGTGGGGATCGGCGGCGAGGTGTGGAGCGCCACCCGCCCCGGCGGCGATGTCGCGACCCTGCGCGTCGTGCCGCCGGGCACCGGCAAGGACCCCGAGCGGACGATGCGCTTCGTCGAGCGGAGCAACGTCGGCCTCGACCCACCGCACCCCTCGCTGCTCAAGATCGACGAGGCGGACGAGGACTTCGGCTGGCTCTACGCGGCCACGATCGGGCTCGAGTGCAAGCCCTTGGCCGCGATGATGAACCACGGGCCGATCGACGAGCACACGGCCCTGGCCCTGGCGCAGAGCGTGGTCGGCTCGCTCTCGGTGGTCCACGGGCTGGGGGTGGTGCACGGCGGCGTGGGCGCCATGAGCGTGCTCGTCCGCGACCAGCGGGTCTACCTGTCCGACTTCGGCGTCTCCGCCGCGGGCCTGGACGGCCCCCCCTTCGGCAACCGCCCGGGCGGGCGCCTGGGGGTCCTCCTCTACGCGGCCCCCGAGCTGATCCTGGGCGACGCGGAGCGCGGCCTCGATGCGCGCGACGACCTCTACGCCGTGGGCGCGCTGCTCTACCACGCGGTGTGCGGGGCGACGCCGCAGGACCAGCGCTGCCCGCCGACCGCGCCCTGGCCGGTCGAGCCTCCCGTGAGCCAGCCCTTCCAGCAGCTCTTGCTCGGGCTGCTCGCGCCGGAGCCCGCGCGCTACGCGAGCGCGCAGCAGGTGATGGGCGAGCTGGCGCGGGTCTCCTCGGGACAGGCGCCGATGCCGCCGCAGGTCGGCGGCCCGGTCGTGCGCGGACGCCGCCACCCCACCGCCGGCCCGCAGCAGATCGTGACCCCCGAGATGCTGGCCGATCAGCCGGTGGCCCCCGCCCCGCTTCAGCCCTTGGCGCCGCCGCCGATGACGGACGTGGCGCCGGTCGCGCCGCAGCCGGTCGCGCCGCAGCCCGTCGAGGAGCCTGAAGAGGAGCTCGCCGAGGACGAGGAGTGGGAATACGAGGACGAAGAGGAGGAGCAGAAGAAGAAGCCCAAGAAGCCGAGCTTCGAGGCGCCTTCGACTCGCCAGCGCGCCTCCGATCGCTTCGCCGCGACCCCGACCGCCAAGCAGGGCGGCGGCTGGATCGTGTTCCTCGTGGCCACGGTCGTGACCCTGGGCGGGCTCGGTGCGGCCTACGCCTTGACCCTCCCCGCGGGCACCGCCAAGGCCGACGCGCTGCTGGCCCAGGCCCTCCTGCAGAGCAGCGGGGACGCGAAGCCCGACTTCGGGGCCGCGCTCCAGGCCGCGCGGCAGGCGCTGGATCTCTACTCGGAGCCTGCGTCCCTGCGGGACGCGCTGCGCGAGTGGGAGGCCGTGCAGGCCCGCGCCCTGGCCGCCCGCGCGGTCCTCGTCCCCAAGGGGACCGAGGCCAGCGCCGAGGAGCTGATCAAGGTCCGCGACGACCTCTCCGAGCTGTTGGTCCGCTGCGAGGGCACCTGGGCGGCGACCCTCCTCCGCTTCGACCTCGCCCGCTGCGGGGACACGGTCGACCTGCCCACCTGGCAGGCGATCGCCCGGGACCTGCTGAGCGAGGGCCGCACCGCCGAGGGGCTGATCGCGGCCGAGAAGGGGAGCAAGAAGGACCTGCTCGAGCTGGCGCGGGTCGCGGAGCGCCTGCTCGTCCACGTGCGGGGCGGGCCCTACCTGTGGCCCGACGAGAAGGACCCCCAGCAGCTGGTGGTCGTCGAGCGGCCGGCCGCCTACCTGGGTCGGACCGAGGTGACCCGCAAGACCTACGCCGAGTTCCTGGCTGCGCGAGCCGCGGGCCAGGCCCGCGTCGACTCGCGCATCCCCGAGGACAAGGACCACAAGCCGAGCGGCTGGGACCCCGAGCGGAGCAAGGAGTCGCTCCTGCCCGCGACGGGCGTCGACGTCCAGGACGCGGTGGCCTGCGCGACCTGGCAGGGGCTGGTCGTGGCCGACGCGGACACCCTGCGCGCCGCGGCCTGGGGCCCGCTCCACCTCGACTTCCCCTGGGGCGGCGACCGGCCCTCGCTGGTCTTCGCCAACGCGGGCGCTGAGCTCGAGGGCCCGACGCCCGTGGGGAGCTTCCCCGGCGGGCGGGCCCCCTGCGGCGCCCACGATCTGCTCGGCAACGTCGCCGAGCTGACCCTGAGCGGGCGCGCGCTGGGCAGCTCGGCGCCCTTCGGCGGCAGCTTCGCCACGCCGAGCGAGGAGCTCACGCCCAAGACGGCCGAGGCGCTCGCGCTCGAAGATCAGCGCAGCCCGCAGGTCGGGTTCCGGCTGATGATCCGGGTCGAGTAGCAGATTCGCGTGGCGAGAACGGGTCGAGCGCGTCGTTTGAACCGCAGAGACGCAGAGAACGCTGAGTTTCCGCAGAGATGGTCCTTCGAGGTCGTGCTGCACGACTGGCACTGCGAGGCCTCAGCGAGCACTCTGCGTCCTGCGCGTCTCTAAGCTAAGTCGATCGTCCTTGAGCTGTCGCCTCGTCAGCCCCCGGCAGGGTTGGTGACAGCTTTGAGCACGGGCGCGACTGACCACGGCACACGCTTGCCTCCGAGGGGTGCAAGGTCGCTCGGAGGCGGCTTGGCGTGGCGTGCTACGAGGGAAAGCAGGAAGAGAAGAAGGAGAGGAAGTCGGCAGGGTCTGCGGGATCGGCATCGCGCAGGGAAGCCTCACTGCACTGCCTTCGCTGTAGGAGTGCCTGCCTCCGCACCCCTGGCGGCCGTAGCCTTCCTGCCCTTCCTTGATTCATGCTTTCCTTCCAAATCGCCACGTCCGGACGGCCCCGCCACGCGGGTCGGCTGCCTCAGTCGCGCTGGCCGGTCAGCAGGTTGGAGTCTCGGGCTGAACTGACTGCGGTAGCTAGACGCGCGCGAAGCGGTTGGCCAGGGCCAGCAGCCCGACCCCCGGGTCGCGCCGGATCAGGCCGGCCAGCCAGCGCGTGTTCCACGACCAGGCCTCGGGCGGGTCGCAGGTCGCCTCGATCAAGTCGGCCAGGGTGCGCGAGCGCACGTGGGTCCGCAGCAGGAAGCGGCTGAGCGCCGGGCGGAGGCGGCGCAGGTAGAGCCGCTGGTTGAGGGCCTCGCTGCGGCCAATGCACCACTGGGCGATCGCGCGGCGCACGCGGGCGAAGGGCGAGCGCGGGCCGAGGGCGGTCTGGAGGAGCGTCCAGCCGACGAAGGCGCCGACCAGGTAGAGGGGCTGGGCGCGCAGGGCCGGGAAGAGAGCCAGGAACACGATCGGGAGCCCGATCACGAGCAGGCCGGCCGCGCTGCCGGGGAGCTTGTGGAAGAGCTCCCAGCGCGGGTCGCCGCGGTAGCCCTGCTCGAGGCGGCGCAGCTCGGAGCCGACCTGGTCACGGGTCAGGCGGGGGGAGTCGCTGAAGCGGCGGGACTCGACGTCGCGCGCGACCCAGAGCAGGGTCGCCAGGGCCAGCGAGGCGGGCTCGTCGTCGGGGTCGAACTCCCAGAGCAGCTCTTCACCGCGGGCGCGCAGCTCCTGGGCCCGGGCCAGGAAGAGGCGGTCGAGCTCGGCCTCGGGCTGCTCGCAGTAGGCCTGCAGGCAGGCGTCGACGGCCTCGGCCCCGGCGCGTCCGTCGACGAAGCGGCTGCGGACGGCCAGGTAGTCGAGCATCAGCTCGACGAAGTCCAGCTCCGCGTCGAGGCCCTCGGGCAGGCGGGCGTGGTGCTGGCTGAGGAAGGTCAGCGTCTCCTGGATCCAGCCCGAGGGCGCGCGCCAGCAGGCGGCGCGCAGCAGGCGCAGGTGGAAGAGCAGGCGCGGGGTCGAGGCCTTGTCGACCAGCCCGCGCGCGTGGACCTCGGCTTCGCAGGCGGCGAGCAGCTCCTCGACCTCGGCGAAGGGGGTGCGGCGGACGAGGCTCAGCCAGAGGGGGAGGCTGAGCGCGTAGAAGCGACCGGGGCTGAGCGAGCGCGAGAGGCGCTGGATCGCGCTCGGGATCGTGTCGAGGGGCAGCCCGTCGCGGAGCAGGTTGCGCAGGCTCTGCTCGATCCCCTCGTCGTCGGGGTGGGCGCGGATCCCCTCCAGCAGCCAGTCGAAGAAGGTCCGCTGCTCGTCGCAGAGGTCGGCCAGGACCCCCAGGCGGGGGTAGTCGGCGGGGGCCTTGGGCTGCTTGGCGCGCAGCAGGTCGTAGGCGGCCTGGGCGCCCTCCTGGTCGATCCGCTGCAGGAGCGAACGCGCGCCGGGCGGCGTGGTCGAGAGCGGCTCGGGCTTGGTGTATTTGCCGAGCTTGGGCGCGGCGTTGGGGGTCGGCGCGGCCGACTCGGATTCCGGCTCGCCCTCGTCGGGTGAGCCGTCGCCCGCGACCCGGGTCGGGTCGGACGCCTCGAGCTCCTCCTCGAAGCTGGGCTTGGTCGTCTCCGGCTTGGGGTCCTCGTGCTTGCTCTCGCTCGGCTCGGCGGGGGGCGGCCCCCCGAGCTCGAAGCGCGGCCGCGCGCGGGAGCCCGAGCGCAGCTCGTCGAGGAGCTCCTCGTAGGCGGCGCGGATCCGCTGGAACTCCTCGGGCGAGCGCTCGGGCTTGAAGCGCTTGATCAGGCGGGTGTAGCGGCGCTTGAGCTCGCGTTTGTCGAAGTCGGGCTCGAGCTCGAAGAAGCGGCGGGGCTGGTGGGGGAGCAGCTCCCAGGCCGGCTCGCGCTCGTCCTCGCTCTCGCTCACGGGGCGCCTCCCAGGAGGCGGAGCAGCATCAGCAGCCCGTAGACGAAGGCGAGCAGGATCCAGGCCAGGTGCTTGCGGCCGAAGGCCGGGCCCTCGCGCAGGGCGACCTGGTGGAGCCACTCGGGCTCGAGCTCGGCCAGGCGCGGGACGCGCTTGCGCAGGAGCGCGACCTGGGCGCGGAAGCCCTGGCCCTCGGGGCGGCTCCAGAGGCGGCGCAGGAAGGTCTCCTTGACCGAGA
>CALDQK010001261.1 GCA_937911525.1 uncultured bacterium | reverse complement strand
GAGCAGCGCCTCGAGGGCCTCGCGGCGGACGTCGCCGTCCTCGTCCTCGACCGCGCCCACGAGCGCCATGATCGCCTCGTGGTTGCGCAGCGAGCGCAGGGCCGAGACGGCCGCCTTGCGGTTGTCGAGCTTCTTGCTCTTGTAGAGCTTGCGCAGGTATTGGGTCGTGCTGCGCGCAGGCAGGCGCGTCAGGGCGTTGCGGATCAGCTCCTCGGTGCGCTGGTCCTTCTCACCCACCAGGGCCAGGGCCAGATACCAGGCCCCGCGCCCGCTGCGGAGGTTGCCCACCGCCTCGACCGCGCGCCGGCGGACCTGCTGCGCGTCGTCCTTGAGCGCGCGCGAGAGGCTGCTGAGCGCGATCTGGAGGTCGTCGGTGCGGTCGCCGAGCAGGTCGACCACGAGCACCCGCACGTTCTCGTCCTTGCTCGAGAGCAGCGCGGCGAGGTCCTTGGTGTCGAGCTTGGCCAGGATCTCGCGCCCGTCGCCGAGCTTGAGCCACTCGGGGCCGCGGGCCTCGATCAGGCGGCCGAGGCCGCCCTCGCGCGGGCGGCCGATGCGGATCAAGGCCTCGTCGATCAGCCGGTCGCGCGTGTCCTCGAGCTCCTGCAGGACCGCCGCGACCACGGTGCGCTCTTCGTCGTTGAGCTCGCGGCGGGAGAGCTGATCGATGATCACGCGCTTGATCGAGGGGTTGGCGTGCTCGAGGCAGTCGAGGGACTCGTACACGCCGGGCGGGCTCTCGCGGAAGCTCTTGGTCAGGACCAGGCCGGTCTCGCGGTCGATCCGGCCCGCGAGCGCCTCGAGCAGGCGGAGGCGGCCTTGCGGCTTGCGGTCGTAGCCCTCGCGCTGCCAGCGCTGCACGGCGTAGGTCCGGTCGTCGGCGCGCGGCGAGGCGGCCATTTCGTAGACCGAGTCGCGCTTGGGCTGGGGCCGGGTCGGCTCGTCGGGGGTGTCCGGCTGGCTGGGGGTGACCACGGGCTCCTTGGGCGGGGAGTCCGCCCGCGCGGGCATGGTGGCCTCGGGGAGCGGGCCGAAGTCGTCGTCGTCTCCCTCGACCTCGCTCGGGCCGGGCTCCTCGCTGGCCACGGCCACCGGGTCCTCGTCGTCGTCGCTGCCCGCCGAGCGCAGGGCAGCCTTGACCCCGCCCAGGAGCAACACGACCACGATCGTGCCGACGGCGCCCAGCTTGCCCTTGCCGCCGCCGCCGCCGCCGCCGCTCACCATCTGCCGACCCGAGCTGGGTGAGGCGTAGGTCGAGCTCGCGACCGCGTCGCCGCCGTGCTCGGCTCGACCCGGCACGTCGCGCACGGCGCCGTAGCGCTGGGTCGCGCCTTCGCCCGAGCCCTGACCCGCGCCGGGGAGGAAGCTGGGCGGCAGGGGCTCGCCGACGGGCGCCCCCTCCTCGCCGGCCGGAGCCTCAGCGGCGGGGGCCGCAGCCGCAGGGCCCCCCGCGGCGCCCAAGGGGGGCGGCGGGGGCGCGCCCTCAGGCGGGGCGTCCGCCAGCCGGCGCAGCTGCTCGCGCTGGGAGTCCCCCGCCTGTTGGACCTGGCTGAAGAGCGCGCTCAGGGTCTGGGTCGGGACCTTGAAGTCCGGGGCCCAGGGGAGGACCTTCTCGCACAGGAGCTGGCCGGCCTCGTAGCGCCACACGATCCCGGGGCGCTGGTTGAGCTGCTCGAGCGCGTCCTCGAGCAGCTCGCTCGGCTCGGCGCAGGGGAAGAGGGCCAGGCGGGCGTGCATGCCCTGCCCCGACGAGCTGATGTGGACGCGGTCTCCGTCGGGGAGCGTGTCGTCCTTGGTGACCGTGAGGCTCCCGTCGTCGAGTTGGCGCACGACGAGGTCGAGCTCGGCGAACTGCTCGCCGTAGGGGAGGAGGTCCTTCGGGTGACTCACGGCACGCTCCTGGGTGGCATCCGCTCGAGGTTGGATCTTAAGAGCCGAACGCCGACGCTGCAGGGGCCTCGCTCGCAGTGCTCTGGAGCAGGGCCAGGGCCCGGGCGGGCTGGCCTGCGCGGGACGTTCGTGCTCTGATCCCTCCCCGAAAATCTCAGGAGGCCATATGCCCAAGGACCGCTACCACGTCGTGACCCTCCCAGGCGATGGGATCGGGGTCGAGGTGATCGGCCAGGCCCTGCGGGTGCTCGAGGCGGCCGCGCGGCGCTTCGGCGTGGAGTTCGAGTTCACCGAGATCCCCGGCGGCGGGGCCTACTACCTCGAGCACGGGCGCGAGTGGCCCGAGGGCTCCGAGGAGCGCTGCGCGGAGGCGGACGCGATCCTGCTCGGCGCGGTCGGCGCGATCGACCCCGAGACCAAGCGGGTCGTGTTCACCAAGCCCGGCCAGCCCTACGAGACGGCCCAGCTGGCCGGCTACGCGCAGGTGATCGGCAACCGTCAGCGGCTGGGGCTCTTCGCCAACGTGCGCCCGGTCAAGCTCTTCCCCGGCGTCCAGCACCAGATCTCGGGCAGCTTCAGCCAGGTGTGGGACCCCGACAAGGTCGACTACGTGATCGTGCGGGAGAACACCGAGGAGGCCTACACCGGGCGCAGCAGCGACCTGACCGACGCCGAGGGCAACGTGATCGGGCGCCAGACCCCGCTCGAGGTGACCCGCGTCGCGACCGAGCGGATCGTCCGCTACGCCTGCGACCTGGCCCGCCAGCGCAAGGAGCAGGGCTACCCGGGCAAGGTCACCTGCGTGACCAAGAGCAACATCATCGGCGCGCACAAGTACTTCGAGCAGCTCTTCGAGGAGCTGATCGCGGCCGAGTATCCCGAGCTCACGGCCGAGACGGCGCTCTTCGACGCCTTCTGCATGTGGCAAATGCGCAACCCCGAGGACTACGACGTGGTCGTCGCGCCCAACCTCGTGGGCGACGTGATCTCGGACAACGCCGCGATCACCCAGGGCGGGCTGGGCATGGCCGCCGGCGGGAACATCGGCGCCGAGCACGGCATGTTCGAGCCGATCCACGGCTCCAGCCC
>CALDQK010001260.1 GCA_937911525.1 uncultured bacterium | reverse complement strand
GCGCGCCCGCGCCCGCGCCGAGACCCTGCGCCTTCAGGCGGCGCTCGACCGGCCCGCGCCGGGGCTCGCCGTTGCTCGGGCCGCGGCGGTCGAGCGCTGGGACCCCCACCTGCGCGGGTGGGTTCCCCTGCGCGCCAGCGACGAGCTGCGCCCGGGCGAGATCGTGCGGGGTCAGCGTGTCAGCTCGACCCTGCAGGTGGCGGACCTGCCGCCCTACCAGCTGCGCACCGGGCTCTACGTGGTGCGGGACGAGCGTCGGCTCGACCCCCTCCCGACGGGCGGGTCCTGGGGCGGCTGGGCCGAGGGGCAGACCGCCCGCCGGCGGGACCGGGATCCTCACGGCCTGATCGATCGCCTCCAGAGCGAGCTGGCCCTCGAGCGCGCCGAGGCCCAGGACGCCCTGCGTGAGCTCTACGTGGAGTGCGGGGGCGCAGGCTCACCGCCGACGACCGCGCGCGGCTGGGAGCGCTGGTTGAGCGAGGAAGGGGCCGACGCGCGGCGGCGTTAGGAGAACTTTGCGTCGCCTAAACAAGGCCCTAACGACGCGTTGCGCCAGGTCAAGGGCGACGGTATATTCCCCGCCCCGCCGATCTCTACGGCGGTAAACCGGCGTAATCAGCGCCCCAGACCATCATTAGTAGGGGAGGGATTCATGGTCGATACCTTCGAAGAGGTAGAGCACGAGGGCTTCGGCTCTCGGATCATGGAGTCGATCAAGGGCGTGCTCGTGGGCATCGCTCTGTTCTTCATTTGCATCATCGTGCTCTTCTGGAACGAGGGCCGCTACATCAAGCTCAAGCAGGACCTCGAGGAGGGCTTGGGCAAGGCTGTGACCGTCAAGAGCGAGGCCGTCGAGCCCGGCAACGAGGGCAAGCTGGTCCACACCAACGGCGCCGCCAAGACCGACGAGATCCTGAGCGACGGCGAGTTCGGCGTGAGCGCCAACGCGGTCCAGCTCAAGCGCAAGGCCGAGCTCTACCAGTGGGTCGAGATCAAGAAGACCAAGAAGAAGAAGAAGAAGAAGGTCACGACCTGGGAGTACAAGCAGGAGTGGAAGGAGGGCGCGCCGGAGGCCTTCCAGGGCCCTGGTAAGTCCGACCCCAAGTACAAGAACCCCGTCACTTCGATGCCCTACAGCAGCCAGAAGTGGATGGCCGAGAACGTCGACCTGGGCGCCTTCAAGCTCCCCCCCCGCTTCATCGACAACTTCAGCAACTTCTCCCCCTACGACCCCAGCAAGGCGGCCACGGCCGCGGCTGACGGCGCGGAGAAGAAGTTCGACGTCGTGCTCGAGGACAAGGGCAGCGCTTCGCCGGTCAAGGTGATCAAGGCGATCAGCGAGACCGCGGGCGTCGGCCTCAAGGAGGCCAAGGCCCTGATCGCCCAGACCCCCGCCACGATCAAGAGCGCGGCGAGCCAGGGCGACGCCGACAAGCTCAAGGCGGAGCTCGAGGGCCTCGGCGCCAAGGTCAAGCTGGCCGAGGCCAAGGGCGGCGTCGCCGCGCCGGCCGGCTTCAAGACGATCCCCGGGGGCAAGCTCTACAAGGGCACCGACCCCAACGCCCCCACCGTGGGTGACATGCGGATCGCCTGGGAGATCGCTCCCGCCGGTGACTGCACCGTGGTCGGCGTCCAGAAGGGCAACACCTTCGACGAGTACGTGAGCAAGAACGGCAACGAGATCTCGGGCATCCACATGGGGATCGAGACCAAGCAGCAGTTCTTCGCCAAGGAGCAGGCCGCCAACGCCATGATGCTCTGGATCCTCCGCATCGGCGGGTTCATCTTCATGGGCATCGGCCTCAGCATGGTCTTCCGCCCGATCGTGGTCGTCGCTGACGTGATCCCGATCCTCGGTGACATCGTCGGCCTCGGCTTCGCCCTGGCCGCCTTCGGTATCGCCGCGGTCGTGTCGCTCATGACGATCGCCATCGGCTGGCTCTTCTACCGCCCCCTGATCGGCATACCGCTGGTCCTGCTGGCGGTGGGCGGCCTGGTCGGCCTGATCATGATGGCCAAGGGCCGCAAGGGCGGCGGCGCCGCTCCGGCGCCCGCGGGCGGCGCCCCCATGGCCGATCCGACCGCCTAGTCGGTTCGACCGAGTGATTTCGAAAGGGCGGGGCCTCGGCCCCGCCCTTTCGCGTTGGTCGAGCTTCCAGCCCACGGGCACTGGGTCTCGGTCTCGTGATACAAGAGGGCTCCTGAGGGGGGCGCATTGAAGGACCTCGTCGAGAGGCTGGTCAAGCTCAAGGACAGCCTGCAGGGCTGTGAGAGCCTCACGATCGCGACGCGCGACGGCTTCGTCCTCGCGTCGACCGTCGAGGACGCGCGCGACGGCGAGATGCTGGCCGCGGTGACCTCGGTCGTGATCGGGAGCTGCAGCCGGGGGCTGGCCCCCTTCCGGGTCGGCGAGTGCAGCTCGCTCGACTTCCGCGGAGACCGCCAGCTCTTGATCAGCTTCCTGGGCGAGCTGCAGGCCTACCTGGTCTGCGTGCTCCACTCGGGCGCCAAGCCAATCAGCCCCAGCGAGCCCCTCCTGCGCGCCGTCGTCTCCTCGTTGCCCGACCTGCTCCACGGCGACAGCAAGGAGTCTCCGCCGCGCTTCTTCCTCCAGCGCGACGAGGCTTGCCTGATCCCGATCCGCAGCGGGCTGACCGTGGGCAAGGACGACGGCTGCGACATCCTGGTCCCCGGCAAGCGCGTCGACCCCAAGCACCTGCGCTTCGAGGTCCTCGCCAACAAGGTCCTCGTGCGGGACCTCGACACCGAGCACGGGACCAAGCTCAACCGCAAGGCCTTCACCGGGACCGAAGAGATCCAGCCCGGCGATCGCCTCAGCCTGCCGCGCGCGGGCGGCTTCACCATCGTGGCCAAGCGGCCCGAAGGAAAGCTCCAGGGCCGCACCAAGCGGCACAAGAAGCGCAAGAAGAGCTAGAGGCCCGGTTGGAAATGCCGCCTGCGCGCTCGCTCGGTCTCGCGGCCGAGCTCTTCGTCGCAGGGAGCTCACACAACTCCAATTGTGCTGGACCTCCCTGCTCCTCGATCTCGGCCGCGATCCCTTCGCGATCGCTTCGGCGAGATTTCCAACCGGACCTCTAGGGGCCCAGGCCGCGCGCCGCTCCCCGCTCCTTCTCAACTCCTCAGCTCTGAGGCAGCATTGCGCCAGCCAGGGGTCGCCCTCGGCGCTCACCCCCGGCAGGAGATCGTATGGAGAACCGCGAGATCGAGGCCATCCTCAACGAGATCGCCGAGCTGCTCGAGCTCAAGGGCACCAACGCCTTCAAGGTGCGCGCCTACCAGAACGCCGCGCGGGCCATCGGCAACCTCCAGGAGGAGGTCTCGCTCCTGATCGAGGAGAAGCGGCTCGGGAAGGTGCGCGGGGTCGGCAAGAGCATTCAGAGCAAGCTCGAGGAGCTCGTCGAGACGGGCGAGCTGACCTACCTCGACGAGCTGCGCGACGGGATCCCTGAGGGCCTGTTCGACATCATGAGCGTGCCCGGCATGGGGCCCAAGAAGACCAAGGTCCTCTGGGAGAAGCTCGGGGTCGACACGCTGGAGCAGCTCGAGGAGGCCTGCAAGAACGACGAGGTCGCCTCGCTCAAGGGCTTCGGCAAGAAGAGCCAGGACAAGATCCTCGACGGGATCGCGAACCTGGCCCTGACCCGCGGCCGCCGCCTGCGCAGCCAGGTGGTTCACCACGCCGAGCGGCTGAAGGCGGCGATCGCTGCCCTGGACGGGGTCGAGCGCGTCGAGGTGGCGGGGTCGCTGCGGCGCGGACGGGAGACGGTCAAGGACGTCGACCTCCTCGTCGCGAGCGAGGACGCCGCCCCGATCATGGAGCTGGTCCGCGAGGACGAAGAGGTCGACTCGATCATCGGCTCGGGCGAGACCAAGACCAGCGTCCGGCTCAAGGACGGGCTGCAGGTCGACGTGCGCGTGGTGGCTCCGCGCTCCTTCGCCTGCGCCCTGGCCTACTTCACCGGCAGCAAGGAGTTCAACGTCGCCCTGCGCGGGCTGGCCCTCGACCTGGGCTTCTCCCTGAACGAATACGACCTGCGCCCCCTCGACGGCTCGCCCCCGCCCGAGGTCGCGGACGAGCCGGCGCTGCACCGCATGCTCGGGCTGGACTACGTCCCCCCAGAGCTGCGCGAGAACACGGGTGAGATCGACGCCGCCAAGGAGGGGAAGCTCCCCCGCCTCGTCGAGGCCGAGGACCTGACCGGGGTCCTGCACGTCCACACCAACTGGTCGGACGGCACCGCCAGCGTGGAGGAGACGGTGCGGGCGGCGGCCGAGCTGGGCTACTCCTTCGTGGGGATCTCCGACCACAGCCAGGCGGCGACCTACGCCAACGGGCTGGACTTCGAGCGGCTCAAGCGCCAGCGCGAGGAGGTCGAGGCGGCCCGGGCGGCCTTCCCGCAGCTGCGGATCTTCCACGGCTGCGAGGTGGACATCCTCTCGGACGGGCGGCTCGACCTCGAGGACGAGTGCCTGGAGTGGCTCGACTTCGTGATCGCCAGCGTCCACAGCGACCTGACCATGGAGCGGAGCAAGATGACCAAGCGCCTCGAGACGGCGCTCCAGCATCCGCGGGTCAAGGTGTGGGGGCACCCCAGCGGGCGCAAGCTGCTCAAGCGCGAGGGGAGCCAGTTCGACTGGGAGCCCCTGCTCGACGTGTGCGCCGATCGCGGCGTCGCGGTCGAGGTCAACGGACACCCGATGCGCCTCGACGCGGACTGGGTCCACGTGCGCCGGATCCGCTCGCGCGGGATCAAGCTCTGCGTGAACCCGGACGCCCACTCACCCGGCGCCATGAACCACGCCGCCCGCTACGGAATCGTCGAGGCCCGCCGCGGCTGGGCGAGCAAGGACGACGTGATCAACACCTTGCCCCTCGAGGCCTTCGAGCGGGACTTCCTGGGGCTGGCCGCGACCAGCTAGCACCTGACCGGAAGCTCCCGGGCCCGTGCGGGGCGATCGCTCCGAAGTGCAAACGAGCTGTCGCAAGCGCGACAGCTCCCTCTCTCTCGAGACAATGAACGGAGAAAACTGGAGAACTGGAAGGAGGCTGCTCCGCTGAGGAACCACCGCGCCTTCCGGTTTTCTAGTTTTCTCCGTTCGAGCTCCGGAACGCGAAGGAGCTGGCGCGCAGCGCGACAGCTCCTTCTTGCGTCTCCAGCCGGACCCGGACGGGCACGGGCACTCGCTACCAGCCTTCCGGCGAGACGGTCACGACCTTCCAGTCGCCGGGGCTGCTTCGCCGCTCCAGGGCGGCGCTGACGAAGGGCGCGGCTTCGTCAGCGGGCAGCGGCTT
>CALDQK010001259.1 GCA_937911525.1 uncultured bacterium | reverse complement strand
AGCGAATCGATCCCGGCGTATCGCGGATCAAGTGCCAGACCTCGGGCGGGACCTTCCCATCGTCATCGGTCTGGATTTGGGCCATGATGTAGCCCGGATAAACCTTGCGCTCGACCGTGCGCCGCTTGCCGCCGCGCATCTCGGTCTGCTTCTCGGTCACGACGAGCAGCTGCGGGATCATCTCGGCGAGATCCTGCGTCCCGATGCGGGTCATGAGCTGCTTGCGGACGCGGGTCTCACGGTTGGTGCCAACCCGGAGCACGTACCAGTGGAGCTGCACTATGCACCTCCCTGGAAGATGCGGGTCCAGAAGTCATCCCAGGGGATCTTGTTCTTGAAGGCCGCGAGACCGAAGTCCACCAGGCCCAGATAGACCGCCAGGATGATCACCGTGATGATCACGACGAGCGAGTTGTAGACGACCTCTTGGCGAGTCGGCCAGCTGACCTTCCCCATCTCGGCCTCGGTCGAGATCAGGAAGTCGACGACCTTGCGGTTGTTGCAGAGCACGTAGATCCCCACGGCCACGACGACCATCAGGATCATGCAGAGCAACACGCGTGGGCTGATGGGGAACTCGTCGCCCATCATTCCGCGCGTCAGGTCGTCCTGCCAGAAGCCAATAGCCAGGTACTCATAGAGGCTGATCACCCCATAGAGCAGCAGGCCACCGCCCGTCACGGCGAGTGCGCCGCGCGAACGAGTTGCTTCTTCCGGCTTGTAAAGCTCGAGGGCCATTTCGGCTTGCCCTTCTTCGCCTCAAAAGAGTCAGTCAGTAACAGGGGCGTAGGGACTCGAACCCTAAACCTACGGATTTGGAATCCGTCGCTCTACCAATTGGAGCTACGCCCCTAATCACGCTGTGAGAGGCCCGAGGGCCTGCTCACGGCGCATTGTTCTCTGCTCACGGGTGCAGCCCCCGAACCCTACTGGAGATTCCCGGACTGTGAAGCCTCGGGAAGACCAGATCCCCTCAGGGGAAACAGCGTCGGGGGCTGAACCTCGCGTGCCTGGATCCGGGAACTAGTCCTGGATCTTGGTGACGGCGCCCGCACCCACGGTGCGGCCACCCTCGCGGATCGCGAAGCGGAGGCTCTCCTCCATGGCGATCGGAGCGATCAGCTCGATCTCCATCTCGACGTGATCGCCAGGCATGCACATCTCGACGTCGCCCAGGAGCTTGATGCTGCCGGTCACGTCCGTGGTGCGGAAGTAGAACTGGGGACGGTAGCCGTTGAAGAAGGGAGTGTGACGACCACCCTCCTCCTTCTTGAGCACGTAGACCTCAGCGCTGAACTTCTTGTGCGGGGTGATCGAGCCGGGCTTCGAGAGGACCTGGCCGCGCTGGACCTCGTCGCGCTTCCAGCCACGCAGGAGCAGGCCGACGTTGTCGCCGGGCTCGCCGCGCTCGAGCTCCTTGCGGAACATCTCGACGCCGGTGCAGACGGTCTTCTTGGTCTCGTCGGCGATGCCGACCAGCTCGATCTCCTCGCCGACGTTGATCACGCCGCGCTCGATACGACCGGTGGCGACGGTGCCGCGACCGGGGATCGAGAACACGTCCTCGACCGGCATCAGGAAGGGCTTGTCGACGTCACGCTCGGGGGTCGGGATGTAGTCGTCGACGTGCTTCATGAGGTCGAGGACCCACTGCTCCGCCTCGGGGTCGCCCTGCATGGCCTTGAGCGCCGAGACGCGGCCGAAGGGGATCTCCTCGCCGGGGAACTGGTAGGCGTTGAGGAGGTCCTTGACCTCCTCCTCGACCAGCTCGATCAGGTCGGGGTCGTCGACGGCGTCGATCATGTTGATCGCGACGACGATCGCGGGCACACCGACCTGACGAGCGAGCAGGATGTGCTCGCGGGTCTGGGGCATGGGGCCGTCAACGGCCGACACGACGAGGATCGCGCCGTCCATCTGGGCCGCGCCGGTGATCATGTTCTTGATGTAGTCGGCGTGACCGGGGCAGTCGACGTGAGCGTAGTGACGGTTCTCGGTCTCGTACTCGACGTGCGAAACAGCGATCGTGATGATCTTCGAGTCCGAACGGCGAGTGCCGCCCTTCGCGATGTCGGCGTAGTTCTTGACCTGGATCTTGTCGTTCTGCTTGGCCAGCGTGACCGTGATCGCCGAGGTGAGGGTGGTCTTGCCGTGCGAAATGTGCCCGATCGTGCCGATGTTCACGTGGGGCTTAGTCCGCTCGAACTTCTCCTTCGCCATGGATTCCTCGTCTTCCCCAGTTGGGTGGTATGTGGGTGCCAGGCAGCTGGGGAGGGCGCGACAGGGTCGGCCGGACAGCCTGGACGGAGTGAGTTGGTTGGTGCGTTTGAGCCAGGAGGCTCGAGTCAGGTGCGGGAGGGTTGATTAAACCCCGCCTAGTATGAAGCGCTTGTCAGAAGAGCGGGCGATGGGATTCGAACCCACGACGAACGGCTTGGAAGGCCGACACTCTACCACTGAGTTACGCCCGCAATGTGCTCTAGAAGGTGTTCTCTATTGTTTAGTTGATTTGGGCCGAGTTGGATTCGAACCAACGAAGGCTGAGCCATCAGATTTACAGTCTGACCCGTTTGACCGCTCCGGAATCGACCCGTGTTGTTTGGTGTGTTGTTCGGTTGTAGCTAGCGGCGGGATCCGAACCCGCAACCGTCCGCTTACAAGGCGGATGCTCTACCAATTGAGCTACGCTAGCGGGATTAGCCAGTTGGCTAGAGCCACAGTAGTGAAGCTAGATAGGTAGGGCAGCTGTTATCTGCTTAGTCCTGCTATCCGTCGTATCTCGTCGGATCTCGTCGTATCTCGTCGTAGCTCGTAGTCTTTCGTGTCCCGGGGACCTAAATCCCTATGGATCACGAAGTCCTCCAAGAGCCGCCAGGTGGCGATCCCTTGATCGGGCCGATACGTTAACTCATGCCCTTGCATGCGCAAGCCGGAATTCAACGCACCTAAGCCGCCAACGCCGGAATGACTTAGGACCATTTCCCGCCGATGGTTCGCAGGGCGCTTGCCCCCCCGGCGCGCTGGATGGGAGCGCCGCTAGGGGAGGACAGCGGTGTCGGCGTCAGGACACACCTGCTGCCACGGGCACCATCGGCACGCGCTGCCGGGACGCGGAGGCAGGTCGAGCTCGCTGCGTGCCCGGGCGAAATCCTCGAGGAGCTCGCGGGCTCGCTCGAGGGAGCTCGGCCCCACGTCGACCGGCTCGATCACGTCGGGCACGAGGTAGGCCAGGTAGGCCGCTTCGACCTCCCAACCTGCCTCGGCCAGGGCCAACGCGTAGAGCACCAGCTGCAGCGAGTGCTCCTCGACGCGCTGAGGAAGCTCGAGCGCGGTCACGTCCGAGGCCTTGTAGTCGACGAGCACCCAGCCGCCTCCAGGGCCGCGCAGCACCAGGTCCACGGTCCCGCTCAGGAGCACGGGCGGGTCGAGGGGCAGCTCGACGAGGAAGGGGCGCTCGACCGCCGTGTCGGCCTGAGCGCCGGCGCGACGAGCCAGCTCACCGAGCAGGAAGCGCTCGCTCAGCTCGATCGCCCAGCGCGCGGTCTCGGCGCAGGCGCGCGCGTCGACGTCAGGGAGCAAGAGCTGCGCGGCGCGCGCCTCGACGCGAGGCGCGCGCGGAACGCCGCTGGTCAGCGCCTGGGCCAGGACCTCGTGCGCGAGGGTCCCCCGCAGGTCCGGCGCCAGCAAGCCCGCCGCCCGCCCTTCCCGCTCCCAGCCCGGCTCGGGGCGCAGCTCGCCCCACGAGCGCTCGTCGCGGAGCACGTGCTCGTAGAGCGCGCGCCGCGGACAGCGACGCCAGGTGAGGACCTCGCTGACCGTGTAGGTCGCCGCGTCCATGGGGTGGCGCTCGTGCTCGGCCTCGGCCGCCTCGATCAACCCCTGGGCGCGGGCCTGGAGCGCCTCGTCCGCCTCGGGCAGGCGGGGAATCCGGCCGTGGGCGAGGTCTTCGCAGCCGCGCGCGTCGAGCACCGGGACCGCGTCCGCGGCGGGGCCGCGCACTCCGGCCAGGGGCTCCCCCTCCTGCTCCTCGGCGACCTCCAGGCTGCGCACGACCACCGGCTCGCCAGCCCCGCCCGCCGTCGGGTAGCCCTTGGCCAGGCCGCCCGCGGCGACGTCCTGCTCGACTCCCAGGTGCGCGGTGTCGAAGCGCACCGCCGCTCGCGCCCAGGTCAACCAGTCGCCGGCGGTGCGCGCCCCGCTCCGCTGAGCCCCCGCCAGGATCAAGTGATCCCGAGCGCGCGTCATGGCCACGTAGAGCAGCCGCTTGCTCTCTTCTCGTCGCCGCGCCCGCCCCTCCTCGCAGAGCCGCGCCAGGGTCGCGGGGGTGACGGCCGCCCGCTCGTCGTCCGGGTCTCGCAAGACCACGCTGACTCCGGCCGCCGCGCACCACGCGACGGGGTCGTCGTCGCGCGGGGCGTAGCGCCCGCAGTCGCCGACGACCACGACCGGCCACTCCAGCCCCTTGCTCCCGTGGACCGTCAGGACCGAGACCGCGTCCTCGTCGTCGGAGCTGACGTTGGCCTCCGACTCGCGCGCCTCGCTCTGGCGCAGGTCGTCGAGCACGGCCGCGACGGCGCCCGGACCGCTCACGCCCTCCGCCTCGAGCCCCGCGACCACCTCGAGCAGCTTCTGCAGGTTGGCGTAGCCGCGCACGTCCCCGCCCCGCAGCAGGCTGCCGTCGAGCAGCCCGCTCTCGCTCAGCCCCCGGGCGAGGATCTCGCTCACGCTCCGGCGTCCCCGCCAGGCGCGCAGACCGCGCACGAGCCCCAGGGCTCGCACCGCGCGCTTGCCCGGGATCCCGCTCAGGGCGCCGCCCGCGGCGAGCTCCAGCGCGCCGAAGAGCGAACCGCGCTCGGGGCGGAGCTCGCCCAGAGCCGCCAGGGTGTCGTCGCCCAGCCCGACCGCGGGGGAGCGGAGCATCGCCAGCAGGGCCAGGTCGTCGCCGGCGTCCGCGCACACCTTGAGCAGGTTGACCGCGTCGATCACCTCGCGCGCCTGATAGAAGCCCCGCCCGGAAGCCACCCGGTAGGGCACGCCGCGCGCGCGCAGCGCCTGCTCGTAGAGGTGGAGCTGGGTCGTGGTCGGGAGCAGGATCGCGCAGTCGCCGTAGCCCAGCACCTGGCCGAAGCGGTCGGCGCGGAGCGGGTTGGTCCCCACGAGCTGACGCTCCTCGACCAGCGTCGCGAGCCGCGCGGCCACCGCGCGGGCCTCCTGGACCCGCGCCGCCGGGAGCCGCTCACCGCGCGCCAGCACCAGCTCGACGCAGGGGCGAGGCGCGGCCGGAAACTCGACCCCCGCCACCAGGGGCTGGTGCGGGACCTCGCTGCCGGGCTCGCTCCAGGCGCGCGAGAACACCGCGTCCACGTAGGAGAGGATCTCGGGGCGCGTCCGGAAGGAGCGGTCGAGGTCGACCACCTCGCCCCCCGCCTCCTCGACCGCGGAGGTCGTCTCGAGCAGCCCGCGGACCTCGGCGTGGCGGAAGCCGTAGATGCTCTGCTTGACGTCGCCCACCGCGAAGAGCGCCTCGGGGCTGCGCACGAGGTCGACGATTCGCTGCTGCAGGCGGGAGGTGTCCTGGAACTCGTCCACCAGGATCGACTCGAAGCGGCGCTGGGTCGCCTCGCGCACGTCCGCCCGCCGCTCGAGCAGGTCGCGGGTCCGCTCCTCGAGGTCGGTGAAGTCGAGGGCCGAGTGCTCGGCCTTGAGCGAGCGGAAGGCCTGGTCGAAGCGCAAGAGCAGGTCCTCGAGCGCGCGCCCCAGAGCCGCCGAGGGCCCCTCGGCGTAGGCCCGCGCCGCGCCCTCCGCGGCGGCCAAGAGGTCCCCCATCTCGACGGCCAGGGCCCCGCCGCCGCGGGCGAGCTCGACCAGGCCGCGCAGCTCGCGGTGGACCTCGAGCCGGAAGCCCTCCCGCGCGATCGAGTCCGCCTCGGCGATCAGGCGGCCGACCCGCGCCGAGATCGCGCTGAGGCGCTCCCCCAGCCTGCGGCCGAGCTTGGCCCCCACGCCGGCCGACTGCAGGGCCTGGTTGGCCTCGCTCAGCGCCGCGAGGGCCTCGACCACGGCCTCGGTCGCGAGCCCGTCCAGCTCGACGCCGCGAGCCGGGAGCGAGCGCAGACGCGCCCCCGCCGCGCGCAGCTCGTCGTGGAGCCCGAACACGTGGCGGCGGATCTGGGTCGCGCCGTCGCGCCCCTTGCCCCAGCGCACGCGCTCGATCAGGCCGTCGTAGAGGCCCGGGTGCGCGGCCCGGAAGCTGCGCTGCGCCGCCAGGAAGGCCTGCCGGCGAAAGCGGGCCGCGGGGACCTCGGTCAGGACCGAGAAGGCGGGGTCGACGCCGGCTTCGAGGGCCCGCTCGCGCAGCAGGCGGGCGCAGAAGCCGTGGATCGTGCCGATCCAGGCCGCCTCGATCACGCGCCGCGCGTCGGGGTAGCCCTCGCCCTCGAGGGCGTTGCCGATCCGCTCGCTCATTTCGCGGGCGGCCTTCTCGGTGAAGGTGATCGTCAGCAAGCGCTCGGGGTGGGCGCCGTCGCGGACCAGCCCCATGAAGCGCTCGACGAGCACGTAGGTCTTGCCGGAGCCCGCGCCCGCCGCGACCACCACGTCGACGCCGCGCGCGTCGATCGCTCGCCGCTGATCCGGCGTCGCGCTGGGCTTGCTGGCCTCCGCCTGCGCGCCATCGTCCTCCTGCGAGCGAGATGACTCCGCGCCGGCGTCCGGCTGCCCAGCTGCCTCCTCGATCTGCTCGCCCGGGGCGCTGGGCACGCCGCCTGAAGCCGGGATCTGCGCGATGGGATCTGGAGGGTTCACCGGCGCCAAGTTAGGAACAGGGTCGGACATCGTCACGGGTCATCCCGAGGCCCCGCGGCCTCTTGGGCGAGACCGGGTTGCACCCAGGACGGCCCGCGGAAATGATCTCACTATGAACCTCACCCTCGAGGAGAAGCTGGGACGAGGTCCGGCGGGCACCTGCTACCGGGCGCGCACGGGCGAGGGTCAGGCCGTCGCCGCCAAGATCCTCCGCCAGGCCTTCCGCGACGCCCCGCCCCTCTACCAGCGAATCCAAGCCGACGTGCAGCGCTGGATCGGCTTCAGCCACCCCCACGCCCTGGCCACGCTGGGCTGGACCCAGATCCAAGGCCGCGACGCGGTGATCGAGGAGCTGAGCGAGGCCCCTTGCTGCGCGGCCCTCCTCGCGGAGCAAGGCAAGCTCGAGCTACGCGTCGCGATGCGGATCGCCCGCGACGTCGCGCTCTGCCTGGCCGGAGCCCACCAGGCCGGCCTCGCCGTCGGCGACGTGCGCCCCGCCAAGATCTACTACGACCCCACTCAGGGGGCCAAGCTCGGCGACCTGGGTCTGGCGGTCGCCTCCTGCCTGGCCGCCGGCTTCGGCCAGGCCGGGCTCCGCTTCGGCCACCCCGGCTACCTCGCCCCCGAGGTCACGCAGGGCCCCTTGAGCGCCCCGACACCCGCCAGCGACGTCTACGCCCTCGGCATGACCTTCTACGAGCTGATCACGGGCCGCCTCCCCTACGAGGGCGACCCGCGCCAGGTCCTCGCGGCGCACCTCGAGCAGCCGCTGCCGATCCCGAGCGGTGTGGGGATCACCCCCCAGGTCGCCAAGTGGCTCCTGCGCATGACGGCCAAGCACCCGCGCCGGCGCTTCCCCAACGGCGTCGCGGCGGTCAACGCCCTCTACCAGGTGATCGGCCAGCCGCCGCCCTTCCCCGAGGAGCCCGAGCAGGCGGACACCGGCAAGTGGAACGCCCTCCTCGAGGAGAGCGGGCAAGGCGCCCAGGGCTGGAGCGAGGATCGCGTCGCCCAGGCCGCCCCCGTGGCCCCAGCGGACGTGGGCCAGCGCCGAGTCAGCGAGCGCCTGCCTCGGATGGACTTCATGGCCAGCGCCGAGGTCGAGCCGGGCGAGGTCAAGGGGGAGCCAGCCCAGCCAGCCAAGAAGAAGGAAGGCGACGAGGAGGGCGGCCTGCCCGAGGGCCCGCAGGTGCGCGTCGGCCAGCAGATCGGACGCGGGCCGGCGGGCGCGACCTACGAGGGGGTGCTCAAGGACTACGACGGCGCGGTCGTGATCAAGTCCCTCACTCGCCGCTTCAACAAGCACGAGGAGCTGCTCGAGGGGATCATGGCGCGCGTCAACCGCGCCGCCGACGTCAAGGGCCCGCGCGTCCTGCCCTTCCTCGAGAGCCTCAAGGCCCAGGGGCGAATGCTCCTCGTCTACAAGCGCGCGCAGGGCCCCTGCCTGCGCCAGGTCCTGACCGAGCAAGGCGCCCAGCCGATCCCCAAGGTCCTCGGCTGGCTCAAGAACCTGGCCGAGGCGCTCGCCGCCGCGCAGGAGGCGGAGGGCCAGGTCCACGGCGACATTCGCCCCGAGAAGGTCTACTTCGACGAGAAGGGCGTCAGCGTCCTGCTGACCGACTTCGGCCTCTGCGGCGCCTCGTGCCTCGCCGCCAACTACGGGGCCGCCGGCATGCACTTCGGCCACCCCGCCTACCTCGCGCCCGAGGTGATCCAGGAGGGTCGCAACGAGCCCGACCTCGTATCCGACATGTACTCGCTCGGGATCCTCCTCTACGAGGCGATCAGCGGAGCGCAGCCCTTCCGGGGCGAGCCCAAGGACCTGCTCCTCCAGCACCTCAAGCAGAGCCCGCCGCCGCCGCGGAACGTCTCGGTGCCCAAGCCCCTGGCCGAGCTGATCATTCGCCTCACGTCGAAGGTCCCCAAGAGCCGTCCGCAGAGCCCCCACGAGCTGATCGCCGCGGTCGAGCTGTGCCAGAAGCAGATCCTGCTGACGACGGGCCTGCGCAAGGTCGTCCAGATCGACGAGTTCGACCCCACCGACTCGGGCGAGGACGCGCGCAACTCGCTCGACGCCTGGGAGGCCGACGCGCAGGCCCAGGTCCAGACAACGGGCTCCTGGAGCCGCTCCAAGCTGGCCGAGCTCGGCCCCGTCGGGCCCGACATGAGCATGATGGCCTCCGAGGAGCTCTCCCCCGAGGACAACCCCTTCGCGGATCGCTAGGGAGCGCGGGGCGAAGCAGCCCCACCCCCTGCCGGAGGAAGGCCCGCCAGCTTCGCGCTTGTGAGCAGGGAGCGACGCTTCACCCTGGCGGCATGAACGCAGGGCCTCCACCCTTCGCCTCCCCAGACCCCGGCCAGCTCGCCGGTCGCCCAGGACCGGCGCCGGCGACCCGGAGCGAGTCGCAGCCCTGGTCACGAACCTGGTCGACAACGCCCTCAAGTATGCGGCGAGCCAGGTGGAGGTTTCGCTGCGGGCGGAGGAGGGGCAGGCCCTGCTGCGAGCCAGCGACGACGGCCCGGGGATCCCGCCCGAGGAGCGGGCAGCGCTCTTCGCCTTTGGGACCCAGAGCGTCGACGCCAAGCCCGGCAGCGGGCTCGGGCTTCAGAGCGCCCACCGCGTCGCGCTCACCCACGGCGGCCGAATCTGGGCCGAGGAGTCGACCTGGGGAGGCGCCGCGCTGCACGCCTCCCTGCCTCTCGCCGAGGAGGAGGAGCCCCCCGCAGCCGGCTAGCGCGCTAGCGCCGGGCGGGCGCGCTCGCTCAGGCAGAGCCGCAGCACGGCGTCGGTCAGGATCTCGACCGAGCGGCTCGAGCGCCGGAGCTGGGCGTCGGCCCCCC
>CALDQK010001258.1 GCA_937911525.1 uncultured bacterium | reverse complement strand
CCGGGGCAAGTAATCCACTCGACCCGATCCAATCCTGTTCCTGGGTGGGATCAGCGCAGCACCTCAGCGGTGCGCGCGGCCCGCCACAGAGCTCCCGCTGAGAGAGTCTCATGAACACCCTGCTCCTCGCCGCTGACAACGTCCGGCACCTCGTCAACCTCAACGACGTGATCAACGCCCTGGTCTACACCGGGATCGGCGTGGTCGTGTTCGGCGCGGCCTTCTTGATCATGATCATGGTCATGCCCTTCTCCGTGCGGAAGGAGATCGAGGAGGACCAGAACACCTCGCTGGGAATCATTATGGGCTCGGTCGTGATCGGCCTGGCCATGATCATTGCGGCCGCCGTTCACGGCGGTTGATCCAGCCCCTCCCGAACGCATGAGCGACACCTCCCAGCCCGAGGTCCCGACCGAGGCGGGAGCAGGGGAACCCGTGCCTGCTGCGGGCGCCGAGGCGATCCCGAGTGCCGAGGCGGCCCCGGCAGCCGAGCAGGAGCGGGCAAGCGCGACCGCTGCAGAGCCCGAGGAGGCGGCTCCGCGTCCGCCTGCGGTGGACGCTCGCGCCGCGGAGGCTCCTGCGCCCCCGCCTGCAGAGCCGCCCCGGGTCGAGCCGTGGCAGCCCCCCGCTGAGGCCCCCGAGGCGGCCCCGCGCGGCGAGAAGCGCCAGCTCGGCCAGCTGATCCTCTTCGTCAGCGTGTTCATGGTCGCGACCTGCGGCCTGATCTACGAGCTCGTGGCCGCCGCCATGGCCAGCTACCTGCTGGGCGACTCGGTCACCCAGTTCTCGCTCGTGATCGGCTGCTACCTCTCGGCCATGGGGCTCGGCAGCTACCTGAGCAAGTACGTCCAGCAGGACCTGCTGGTGACCTTCATTCGGGTCGAGCTGGCCGTCGGCGTGCTGGGCGGCGTCAGCTCGCTGGCGCTCTTCCTAAGCTACGCCTACCTCGGCTCGATCAAGACGCTGCTCTTTTTGCTCGTCGGCGCGATCGGGACCCTGGTCGGGCTCGAGATCCCCGTCCTGATGCGGATCCTGAAGGACGAGGTCACCTTCTCCGACCTCGTGGCCCGCGTGCTCGCCTTCGACTACCTGGGCGCCCTGGCCGCTTCGCTGGCCTTCCCCCTCTTGCTGGTGCCCGTGCTCGGTCTGCCGCGCACGGCCTTCGTGTTCGGGCTGCTGAACGCGGGCGTGGCGCTGGTGCTCTGCGGGGTGTTCCGCGAGCGCCTCGGGCACCGCGTCACGGGTCTGCGCGCCTCGGCCCTGGTCGCGGCGGCGCTCTTGGGAGCGGGCTTCCTGACCGCCGAGAAGGTCTCGCTGATCGCCGAGCGCGATATCTACGGCGCCCCGGTCCTCTTCAAGCGCAAGACGCCCTACCAGACGATCGTGGTCACCCGCTATCAGCACGAGATCCGGCTCCTGCTCGACGGGCACCTTCAGTTCAGCTCCCTCGACGAGCGCCGCTACCACGAGGCGCTGGTCCACCCCGGCGTGGCCGCCCTGCGCGCGCCGCTCCGTCGCGCGCTCGTCCTCGGCGGCGGCGACGGCATGGCCCTGCGGGAGCTGCTCCGCTACGAGAGCGTGGAGTCGGTGACCCTGGTCGACCTCGACCCGGCCATGACCGAGCTCTTCCGCGACCAGCCCATGCTGGCGGGTCTCAACGACGGGGCCTACAAGGACCCCCGCGTCCAGGTGATCAACGCCGACGCCATGAAGTGGCTCGAGGAGCAGGACCAGTTCTTCGACGCGATCGTGGTCGACTTCCCCGACCCGCGAAACCACGCCCTGGCCAAGCTCTACACCTGGGGCATGTTCCGCCTGCTCCACCGCCGCCTGGCCCGGACCGGCGCGATCACGATCCAGTCCACGACGCCCTACGGGCCGCCCAGCGGCAAGAAGCGGCGCGGATCGCGGGCCTATTGGTGTATCGCCAAGACGATGCAGGATGCGGGCTTCCACGTCCGCCCCTACCGCTGCTTCGTGCCCAGCTTCGGCGAGTGGGGCTTCATGCTCGCGACCAAGGAGCCGCTCCCGGGCCCGCCCGAGACGCTCGCTCCCGGTCTGACCGGCGAGCTGCACTTCCTCAACGACCAGACCCTGCCCGCGCTCTTCGCCTTCCCCGAGGACCTCAAGGCCCCCGAGGACGTCGAGGTGAACCGCCTCAACGACCAGCTCCTGCTGCGCTACTACGAGTCCGAGTGGGGGAGCCGCCTGGGCGGCTCTGGGGACTAGCTCCAGGGCGTCTCGCGATAAGCCTGAGCCATTGCGACGACCCCAGGTTCGCTCTCGGCTGGGTGCCATCCTTCAGCGGCGAACCGGGTCGCGTCGATCCTCAAGTCTCCGCAGAGGCTCGCGGCCGTTTCGGATCGCCCCAAGAGGGACAGCCCGAGCCGGCAGGCGCCTGTGGGTAGCGGCCAGGCGAAGCTCGAGGTTCCCAGGCCAGAACAAATCGAGCGGGTCAGATCAGCGGTCGTGGTCGGCGCAGCGTCCGCCACTAGATAGATCCCAGGTGAGCCCTCTGCCTCCGCAGCGATACGAAGCGCGTCGACCAGCGAATCAACCGACAAGTAGCTTCGCGCTGAGCGGAGCCACCCGAAGGGGTTTCCTGGCACCCGTCCCAGCAAGCCAAGCAAACGAGCGAAGTTCCCTTTCGCCCCTGGGCCGTAGATCAGCGGGGGGCGAAGGATCACGCAGGGCATTCCCGCGGAGCGACACGCGTCCTGCACGGCCTCCTCACCCGCCAGCTTGGAGCGCCCATAGGGCGTGACCGGCGCGACCGCAGAGTCCTCGGTCAAGACCTCGTCGCCGCGCTCTTTCCCGTAGACCGCGATCGAGCTGACGTAGACGAAACGGCGCACTCCCAGGGACGCCGCGACCTCGACCGCGTTGACGGCCATGTCGCGGTTCGCGACCATGAAGGCACACTCAGGATCCTCCGCGGTCTCCCGCATGACGTGAGCCCGCCCCGCCAGGTGGATCCAGCTGGAACCTTCCGAAACCTCGTCCGGCACCTCCCAGCTCTCGCCGGCTCGGCGAACGGCCGCGGCCCCGGGCACGCGCTTCAGCAGGCAGCTGCCGACGAAGCCGCTCGCGCCCGTGACGAGTAGGGGAACCTCGTCAGCTCGCTCGCTCAGGCCTTCGCCTTCCCGCTCACGTCCTTCCCGCACAGGGCGAGCGCTGCGTCGCGGATCCCCTCCTTGCTCGGTAGGACCTCGTACATTGCGGGTCCGAGGGGAATGAAGCAGTCCTCCGCGGCCACCAGCGCGCTCTCGACCTTGGGCGCGCGCTCGGCGACGCCGGCCATGACCGCCTCGCCCAGGCCGCCCGAGCGGCGGCACTCGTCCACCACCAGCAGCTTCCCGCTCGCGCGCGCGTGCTCGGCGACCCACTCCAGGGGCAGGGGCGCCAGCCAGCGCAGGTCGAGGACCCTCGTCCGCACGCCCTGCGCCGCCAGCTCCTTGGCCGCCTGCAGGGACATATACAAGCCGTTGGCGTAGCTCACGATCGTGAGCTCGCTCTCGCCGCCTTCGCCCGTGAACTCGTCGTAGCCCCGGCCCTCGCCCAGCGGGACGGCGCCCTCCTCGGGGTAGTCGCAGAGCCAGCCTTCGTCGCCCTCTTCGTGGAGGTCCTTCGTCATGTAGAGCGCGATCGGCTCCAGGAAGGCCACCACGCGGCCGCAGCCGCGGGCCAAAGCCAGGCAGGTGCGGAACATTTGGACCGCGTCGTCGCCGCGGCTGGGGCTCGCGATCACGAGGCTCGGCATGTCCCGCAGCACCGCGATCGAGTTGTCGTTGTGGAAGTGGCCGCCGAAGCCGCGCTGGTAGGCGTAGCTGGCGATCCGGACCACCATGGGGTTTCTGAACTGGTCCTGGCTGAAGAACTGCAGCGAGCAGGCCTCGCCGCGCAGCTGGTCCTCGGCGTTGTGCAGGTAGGCCAGATACTGGATCTCGGGGATCGGCAGCAGGCCCATGTGGCCGGCGCCGATCGCGAGGCCGAGGATCTGCTGCTCGTCCAGGAGGGTGTTGAACACCCGGCCCGCGCCGAAGTTCTTCCAGAGCTTCGCCGTGACGTGATACACGCCGCCCTTCCGGGCCACGTCCTCGCCGAACACCATGGCCTCGGGATAACGCGTCATGGCCTCGTGCAGGGCGCGGTTCATGTTCCCCGCCAGGTGCCGCTGGCGACCCTTGGGCGCGGGCGGGAGCGCCTTGCTCAGCGGGCGGCTCAGCTGGGCTGCGATCTCCGCCTCGTCGGTCGGGCCCTGGCAGGCCATGACCTCGGTGGCCGTGGTCAGCTTGGGCCGGTCCTTCAGCTTGGCCGCCGTGTCGCGGACGCGGGCCCGGGCTGCCTCGTAGCGCTCGAGCAATTGCTTGGGCTCGAGCAGGCCGTGGCTGAGCACCAGGCGCGCCGTGCCCAGGAGCGGGTCCTGCTGCTCGACGGCGGCGATCTCGGCCTGGCTGCGGTACTCCTGCTCGATATCGCTCCCGGCGTGGCCGAGGAGGCGCGTCACCGAGAGGTGCAGGAACACCGGCTGGCGCTTGGTCCGGCACAGGCTGACCGCGTGGCGCACGGCGCTGTAGCACTGCACGAGGTCCAGCCCGTCCGCCTGGACGTAGGCGATCCCCTCGCGGCTGCGCATGGAGGCCTCGATCCAGCCCGGCGGGGTCGGGACCGAGATCCCCAGGCCGTTGTCCTCGCACACGAAGAGCAGCGGGAGGGGCAGGCGCTGGTAGGCCGTCCAGGCGGTCGCGTTCAGGGCGCCCTGGGCCGTCGAGTGGTTGACCGAGGCGTCGCCGAAGCTGCAGCACACGATCGCGTCCTTGGGGACCGGCATGTCGAGCTTGAGCCGGTGCCCGCGCTCGAGCGCCAGGGCCGTGCCGAGCGCCTTGGGCAGGTGGCTCGCGATCGTGCTCGTCTGGGGCGGCACCCAGAGCTCCTTGCTCCCCCACACCTTGTGGCGCCCGCCCGCGATCGGGTCGTCCTTGCTCGCCATGAGCGAGAGCAGCACGTCCTCGACCGGGTCCCGCTCGTCCTGCTTGCGGTAGCGCTGCAGCATTAAGGCGCCGCTGCGGTAGTGCAGCAGCGCCGGGTCGTCGCGGCGCAGCACCTCGCCGAGGACCACGTTCCCCTCGTGCCCCGCGCTCGCGATCGTGTAGTAGCTCTGGTCGTGCGCCTTCAGCTCGCGCGCGGCCAGGTCGAGCTGCCGGCAGAGGAGCTGCGACTCGAACATGTCGAGCAGCAGCTGCTTGGGCATGGGGAGGGGCTGGTCGGCCGGACGGACCTCGCCGGGGTCCTGGCAGAACTGCTGGAACTGCTCGTCGACGGCCTGCGCGCGGTTGAAGTTCATGGGCGCGCATTACCCGGGATCCGGGCGCGGGACGCAAGGGCCCCGTCCATGTCGATTACTCCCAGGGGAAGAGCACCACCCGCAGCGTCGCCTGGTGCATGGCGCGCCCCTTCCAGTGCCTCAGCCGCAGCCGCAGGCGCCCGCCGCGCTCGCGGGTGCCGAGCAGCTCCTGCTGGGCGTCCATGGAGGGGGTCCCCTCGCTCCAGAGGGGGAACTCGACCCGCTCCCCGCCGACCTCGGCCGAGAGCCAGGTGCGGCCGCGCGTCGCCAGGGCCAGGATCCAGCGCCCCGCCGGGAGGTCGACCTCGGCGCGGGCCTCGAGGTAGACGCCGAGGCCCTTCTCGACCGGCTCGACCCCGGGCCGCGACCCCCAGGGCGGCGAGAGCGTGGGCCAGCGCAGGGTCGGCGCGTTCGCCAGCAGCGGGCTCCAGGCCGCCGGCGGGTCGCTCGCCTCGGTCGGGCGGGAGCTCTCCTTCCCCTCGCGCTCGGAGCGGACGCGCAGCTCCCAGGGGAGGGTCGGGGCCGCGGCCGAGCGCCCCTCGGGGTCGACCGCCAGCCGGAAGCTCTTGCGCCCCTTGCCTGAGCGCAGCGAGCGATCCGCCAGCCGCCGCCGCCCCTCGGGGTCGAAGAAGAGCGCCAGAATCCGCCTGCCCGACTCGACCGGCACGCTGGCGCTCTCGGGCCGGCGCAGCTGCGCGGGCAGGTCCTGCACGAACTCCGGCAGCGTGCCGAGCAGGTGAACGCAGCCGTAGAGCGAGCGACCCTCGCTCGACGGCTCCGCCGGCCCCTCGGCCCCCCAGGCCGCGCGGCACCACTCCGCCTCCCGCGGCAGCCGCGCGCCGGCCCAGCGCGCGTATTCCAGCGCCCAATACCACTCGACTCGAGCCCGTACGTGAGGCCCCTCGCGCAGCGTCTCGCCGAGGGGGTGGCCCGGGTGCACCTCCTTCAGGAAGCGGAGGAACTGACGCCGGCTGACCTTGTCCTTGCCCAGGAACACGCCGCGCTCGAGCTCGAGCGGGTGGACGCCCCCCTTGCTCAGCACGATCCGGGTCGGCCCCGGGGGGATCCAGCGCAGGAGCGAGCCGTCGCGCACGTTCAGGTAGTCCCCTGCGCTCTCGAGCGCGCGCACCCCGGCGGGGATCCGCGGCGGGCGCTCGCTCGCCGGCAGCTCGCGAAACCAGCGCGGCATGGTCCGCCGGGTCAGGCTCAAGCGCAGCTCGGGCGCGCGAGCCAGCACCCGCCCCTCG
>CALDQK010001257.1 GCA_937911525.1 uncultured bacterium | reverse complement strand
ATCTTCGACGTTTCCGATCGCGGCGAGGAGCTCGTCTCCGAGCTGAAGGCCCGCGAAACCGCCGCCGTCAAGATGGCGCGCGATCTCGATCTTCCCGACAATGTGTCCGGTGTGTTCTGGTACTCGTCCGCGGCGCGCTTGGTCTTCTCGTCCTTGACGGTGACCAGGTTGAGCAGCAGCCGGATGCCGGCGCCCGCGAAGATCGCCTCCTGGAGGGCGAGCTCCCGCGCACAGCGCATGGCCTCGCCCGACTCGACCTGGAGCATCTCGTCGATCCACTCCCACTCGACGCACTCGATGGGCTCTTCGTCGCCGAGCCCCTCGAGCAGGTAGGGGCCGGGGCGGGGCACCTGCCCGGTGCGGAAGTAGGGCGTGAAGATCGACCCGACCGGGTCGACGCCGACCACCCGCAGGCCCGCGATCCGCTCCTTGAGGTAGCGGGCCACGCCGCTGATGGTGCCGCCCGTGCCGACGCCGGCGACGAGCACGTCGAGCTGGCCCTCGAGCTGCTCGAGGAGCTCGGGTCCGGTCGTGGCGTAGTGGGCCGCGTTGTTCTCGCGGTTGTTGTGCTGGTCGGGGAAGTAGGAGCGCGGGGTCTCTCTGACCATGCGCTCGACGACGCGGTTGTAGCTCTCCGGGTGCTCGGGGGGCAGGGTCGCGTCGACCAGCTCCAGCTCGACCCCGAGCGCTCGCAGGGCGGAGAGCTTCTCGCGGCTGGTCCGGTCGCGGACCGCGATCTTGCAGCGGTAGCCGCCGAGCACGGCCATCATCGCGAGGCCCATCGCGGTGTTGCCCGAGCTGGCCTCCACGATCGTGTCCCCCGGCTGGAGGCGCCCGTCCTTGGCGGCCTCGGCCACGAGGTGGCGCGCCACGCGGTCCTTGACGCTCCCCATCGGGTTCATGAACTCGAGCTTGGCGTAGACCTCGCAGCCCAGCCCCTCGACCACGCGGTTCAGGCGGACCAGGGGCGTGTCGCCCACGGCGGCCGCCACGTCCGGGTAGACCCGCCGCGCCCCGGGACGGTGGTCGCTCGGGCGGACCCCGCGCCGAGCACCCGCCAGGAAGGAGCGCCGCCAGCGGGCGACCTCGGCGGCCTCGACCCCGAAGCGCTCGGCCGCGGCCGCGTCGTCGAGGCCCTCCTCGAGGGCGCACAGGACGACCTGGTAGGGATCGACGCCGCCCTGAGGGCGGCGCTGAACGCCGGACTCTGCGCAGAAACTGGCTTCTGGAGGCATGGGACCGCTCCTCGCTCCCTCTTCGGCGCCCGGACCCCTTCGACTTGAGCCTCATGATCCGCGCCGAAGCAGGTCGTAGAGGAGCACTCCGCCGGCCACGGCCACGTTGAGCGAGTCGCCCCGGCCCAGGATCGGGATCTGGACCCGAGCCTCGGCCAGCTCGAAGGCCTCCTGGCTCAGGCCCTCGCGCTCTTCGCCCAGGAGCAGGGCGCGCGCGGGGCGCAGGGACAGCTCGTCGTAGCGGCGCTCGCCCTGGGGCGAGGCCGCGATCACCTGGACCCCGTGGCGGGCGGCCCAGGCGGCGAAGCGGGCCGGCGGACAGCGCACGAGGGGCAGGTGGAACACCGCCCCCATGCTGGCTCGGATCACGGCGCGGGCGTAGGGGTCGAGCTGGGGCCCGAGCAGGACCAAGCCCGCCGCGCCGGCGGCCTCGGCCGTGCGCAGGATCGTGCCCAGGTTGCCCGGGGAGCGGATCCGCTCGAGGACGACCCAGCAGCTCCCGCCCAAGGGGTCGGCCCGCTCGAGGGGTCGCCAGCGCTGCCGCACGATCGCGGCCACGCCCGAGGCGCGCCCGCCGTGGGAGAGGCGGCGGAAGGCGCGCGGGTCGACCTGGCGGATCGGGACCCCCTCCCGCTTGCGCAGCCGGATCAGCTTCTGCGCGACTGAGCTGCGCAGCAGGATCCGCGACCAGACCACGGCCTCGAGGTGGAAGCCGGCCGCGCAGGCGTTGAGGAAGGGGGCGACCCCCTCGACGACCGCCAGCCCGCGTCGGTCTCGTTCGTGGCGCTGCGCGAGCGTGCGCAGCAGCTCCTCGGGGGGCTCAGCGCTCCCCACGTCCCTTCTGCTGGTCGAGCATGCCCACCCATACCGGCCAGCGGGCGCCGAGTGTCAGCGGGGGAAGCGGCGAATCGTCATCCGGATCACGCCCCGCCGGCTGGGGTGGACCAGCTCGCGCAGGGTGCCGACGTAGAAGCCGTCGGGCTCAGCGGCGTCGTGGTGGGCCCACACCAGGCGCGCGTCGAGGTCGAGCGCCGCGCCCGAGGTGCTCCACAGGACCGTGGTGTGGTCCCAGTTCCCGTCCCCGTCCCAGTCGAAGAACACCACGTCGCCGGGCCGGGCCGCCTCCGCGCTCTCCTCGCCCGTCGGCACCCGGTGCGCCTCGCGGGTCCGGGCGTCGATCGTCTCCCCGCTCGCGCTCCAGGCCAGGATCGGGTGGCTGCCCCGCGGGCGGAGGTAGAGCTTGCAGAGGTTGTTGGCGTTGGTGTAACGGCGCCGGGTCAGGCCGGCCTGGCGAGCGGCGCCCAGGACGAGGTCCGCGCAGTCGTAGCCAATGAAGCCGTCGACCTGGCTGCCGAGGCTGCCGTAGAGCCAGGGCACGCGGCGATAGGCCTCGAGGTAGCTGAGCAGCGGGTCAGCGCTCGGTCCGCGGCGGCTGACCCGGTGGACCGCCGCGCTGATCCCGCCCAGCTGGCGCGAGAAGGCGGCGGGCTCGAGACCCGAGCTGAGCCGGGTGGCCGTCGTCGGCTCGGGGTCGCGGGCGCCCAGCGAGCCGGGGCGAGCGCTGGGCCCCAGGCGAATCGCCGAGTCGGCGTAGTCGACCTCGACCCGGTAGCGCAGCGTCCCGGGCGCCGCGTCCGCGCTGGGGCTCGGGCCGCGTCCGGCGGGGGCGTGCACGTATTCGATCGTGTCGCGGCCGACCCAGGCGCCCTCGCGCTCGCCGTTGCTGATCACGTTGGTGAACTCGCCCTCGCGGGTGTGGCGGGCCGCGTCCTGGGTCGCGCGGTAGGCGGGGCTGTGGACCGCGCGCGGCAGGATCGTCTGCCAGCGCAGCTCGAGCTCGCCCCAGGACTCGCGGTCCCAGGCCTGGAGCTGGACCCGCTGGCCCCGGGCCAGGGTCGCGGCCTCGGCGGGGAGCTCGGCCTGGGCGGCGAAGTAGACGCGCTCGGTCCGCCCGCGCTCGGGGGCGCGCACTCCGGCCACGATCGCGCGGACCACGGCCGTGATCAGGGGGCGCGCCTCGTGGGCGATCACCTTGTTGGCCGCGCTGAGGGGGTCGCCTTCGGCGGCGCGCGAGACCACGTAGACGGCGTCGATCAGCGGCTGCGCCTGGACCTCGACCGGCTGCGAGGTGGCCTCCGCCTCGCCCCGTCGCGCGACCAGGGTGATCTGGAAGGGGGAGCGGCGGACGTCCACGTAGCCGCGCTCGAGCTTGCCGCCCCAGGTGTAGCGCAGGCCGCCGCCCTCGTCGGTCAGCTCGCCGAGGTCCTCGCGGGCGACCTCGCGCCCCTCGCGGTCGACGATCCGGGCCTCGACCTGGGCCGGCTCGCGCGGCGGGTCCAGCTCGTAGCGCAGGCTGATCGTGTTGGGGCCGCTCACGCGGTGGGGCTGGAAGTGGGTCCGCCTCGGCGCCTGGACCGTGACCTGGAAGCCGGCGTCGGCGCGCTTGCGCAGGCGCTCGCGGGCCAGGACCTTGCCTGCGCGCGTCAAGGTCCCCTCCAGGCAGTGGCCGAGGTCGACCAGGCGCAGGGTCGTGCTGGCGCGCTTGGAGCTCGCGGGGAGCGTGCGCGCCTGGCCGAGCGAGCGGAGCGCGCCGCTGGCGCCCTCCGCCTGCGCCTCGTCCTCGCTGCTCGCGCCGAAGCGGAACAGGTGACGCCCGCCCTCGGCGCGCAGGGGCGCCTGGGCGCTGGGGCGGGCGAAGCGCGGGTCCTCGACCCGAGTCGTGAGCACCCAGCCTTCGCCTTGGCGCACGATCCGGGCGCTGCCCTGGTAGCGCTGGCCGTCGGGGCGGCGGCCGAAGAGGTCGTAGTGGCCGGCGAGGTCCTGGGCCTGAGCGGGGAGCGCCAGGGCCAGGAGCGCGAGCAGGAAGCTTGGGGCGAACGCAGGAGCCTTCATGTCAGTCCCTCCGCTCGACCCTGGGCAACTGCCGTTCCGGGCCGCTGTGTAAGGACTTAGGCGTCTGGACGCTTGCTGGGTCTTTTCAGGGGAGGGCGCCGCTTCGTCTCAGGGAGAGTGTGAAACCAGCCGGAGACCCACCCCGGAGGCCGCTCATGAGCACTCAGGACCCGAGCGACGCCCGCACCCGCGCCGAGCTGGAGCAGGCCTGGCGCAGCGCGCCTGCGCGGCCTCGTGACGCCGGCCAGGTCGAGCTGATCGTGCTGCGCAAGGGCGAAGGGGTGCACGAGGTCGTGGACGAGGTCGAGGTCAGCCCGGAGCGCGGCGTTCACGGCGACCGCTGGGAGGGCGCCGGCAAGGGCAGCGACACCCAGGTCACGCTGATGGACGTCAGCGTGGCGCGGGCGATCCAGCGGCCGGAGCAGCCCCTCGACCTCCCGGGCGACAACTTCCTCGTCCACTTCGACCTCAGCGCGGAGGCCCTCCCGCCCGGCGCGCGCCTGCGCCTCGGGGAGGCGCTGCTCGAGGTCTCGGCGACGCCGCACACGGGCTGCAAGAAGTTCCGCCAGCGCTTCGGGCTCGAGGCCCTCCAGTGGATCGGTGAGGACGACGCGCTCCGCCTGCGGGGGATCAACTGCAGCGTGCTCGAGGCCGGCCGGGTTCGGCTGGGGGACGCGATCCGGCCTCAGGCCTGAGGCGGGCCGAGGAAGCGCACCCGCCGGACGAGGCGGAGCTCCATGTCGACCAGCAGGACCCCCGCCGCCTCGGGGAAGCCGAGCTGATACTCGAGCAGCTGGCGGCGCGTGGGCCGGTAGAGGGGCTGGGTCGCCTGCGGGCCGGTCTTGACCTCGGCCACGAAGAGCCGCTGGCGGCGGTCGTGGACGAGGAAGTCGACTCGAACGCGGTAGGCAGCGGGGGCGCCGTCGACCTCGAGGGTCAGCTCGCGGCCGACCTGGGCGTCGACCAGCTCGAAGCCGGCCGCGCGCAGCAGCCGCAGGGCCTCTCGCTCGCCGGCCTGGGCGCGGCGCTGGCGTCGTCGGCGGCGCGCGTCCGTCCAGAGGCGCTCCGCGACCGCCCACATCAGGACGGTCGCCAGGGCGCCCAGGAGGGCGTTTCGCAGCCAGGCCCACGGCTCGTTCACGCCGGACGATGGGCGCGGCTACCGATGGGCTTTGACGCTCTGGCGCGTGTGCGAGAGCGCGCAGGTGGCGCGGCAGACGGCCTGGCGCTCGATTCGGGAGCGGACTACAGGTGCTGCTTAGACGTCGAGGACCAGGCCGACCGAGTAGCGCATGTCGTCCTTGTGGGGCAGCTTCCCGTTGGTCGTCCGCACGGTCCGCTCCTGGCGGTCCCACACGTAGCCGAGCGAGAGCTTGAGCGTGTCGTCGATCAGGTCGACGTAGATGTTCGCCTCGGCGTGGTGAAAGGTGTCCTGGATGTCCGCCAGGCCGAGGTAGGTCTCGTAGCGGCCCGCGAAGGAGATCGAGTCGGTGATGTCGAACTCGGCGCGGGTCGCGAGGCGCAGGGTCGCGCCCTTCTCGACGCGCTTGTCGCCGACGGGCGCGCGGCGGTACTCGGTGTAGGTGTAGGCGATGACCGCCTCGACCGCCCACTTGGTGTCGGGCTCGCGCAGGACGTAGTAGCCGGCGCCAGGACCGGCCGTGGCGCGGATGTCGATGTTCTGGAAGCGGTCGTAGTAGGCGCGCGCCAGGGCGGGGATCACGTAGAAGCGGCGCGAGACGAAGAGGTCGATCTGGAGCGTTCCCAGGTGGCTCTTGGCGATCTCTTCCCCGTCGCTGAGCCCGTAGGTCCCCAGGTAGCCCATGGCGACGCGCGTGAGCGAGTCCTCGCGCACCAGGTCGATCTTGAGCGTGCCCGTGACCTGCTCGCTGTTCCCGGTCGTGCCGGTCACGCTCAGGTCGGCCTTGAGCGACCAGTGATCGAGCTCGCTCGTGGCGAAGGGCACGATCGAGAGCAGGTCGTCGCGCGGGAAGGCGCGCGGCCCCTGGGCGGTCACGATCACGATCTGGTCGCCGATCAGGCGGCCGGGGCCGCTGACCTCGTCGAGGTGCTCGCCGAACACGTAGGTGTAGTCGTTGGGCGCCGAGACCTCTTGCACGTCGGGCATGTCGATCACGCGGCTGCCGAGCTTGTCGCTGTCGAAGGTCAGCTTCCCGTCGCGGAGCTTGACGATCGAGCCGAAGATCCACTCGCCGGAGCTCAGCAGGACCCAGTCCTTGCCCTCGGGTGCCTGGACCTCGCCCGGGCCCGGCGGGAAGGTCGGCATGCTCGCCGGCTCGCCCAGCAGGTCCGCGCTCTCGATCGAGGCCACGCCCGGGTCGAGGGGCGCGGGCTCGGGCTCGTCCTGGGCGGCCGCGGTCCAGGCGAGCAGGAGGCAGAGCGCCAGCCCTGCGCCGAAGCGAAGCGGAGTCATGTCTGCGCCTTTCGGGTCGGGCGCAGAGGTTAGCGGATCGCTCGGCGCGGGCCAGCGGGAGCGCTTTGCCGCGCTCGAGGCCTACTCGCTCCAGCGGACCAGCGCGCAGCAGGCCCCCGGCGCGGGCAGCTCGGGCGCGATCGTGACCTCACCGCCGTAGCGGAGCGTGTCCTGGCAGGCGGCCTCGAGCCAGCTGGGCAGGGGGAGCGCCGTCTCGGAGACGAAGAGGTGCGCGATCCGGCGCGCGGCGGCCGCTGCGATCACGTCGCCCTTGTCGCGCAGGGTGTCGCCCTGAGCGAAGGCGGCGCGGGCCTCCTGCAGGGCGCGCTGCTGCACTTCGGCGCGGAGCTCGGCGATCCGGGGCCAGGTCTGGCGGTGCAGCTCGCCGGGGTCGGCGTGCTCGAAGTTGCCCACCGCGCCCTCCGGCAGGAGCAGCGGGTAGCGACACACCTCCTGGAAGATCGCTTGATTGGCCGCGACGGAGGCCAGGATCAGCGGCGCGCTCTCGTCGCGGAGCGTCAGCCACAGGCCGGCGTCCACGGCGCGCAGGAAGCGCTCGGTGTCGTAGCGGGTCGAGTCCTTGGCGCCGCCGTGACCGTGGAACATGGTCTGGGCGTTGCCGCGCCGGACGGCGTGGTTGTCGCGGTGGCGATCGCCCAATACGCTGACCCGCCTGCCCCAGGCACGCGCCCCCACGTGCAGGCCGTCGAGCTCCACAGCGGCGAGGTGATCGGCCACGTGGGCCTGAGCCCGGTCGCGGGCGGCGCCGAAGTCGGCTACGCGATCGCCGCGGCGCAGCAGGGCCAGGGCTACGCGACGGAGGCGCTCAACGAGACCCTGCGCTGGGCGTTCTCGGAGCTCGAGCTGCCCCGCGTGCTGGGGATCGTCGCCAGCGACAACCGGGGCTCGATTCGAGTGCTGGAGAAGGCCGGCTTCACCCTCGTCGAGGAGACGCTGCGGCAGCTGCACGGAGAGCGCCGGAGCGTTCGGGTCTACCATGCCCTGCCAGCTCAGTAACCATCGCTGGTCTGCTACCCACAGGCAGGTCGGAGAGCGGCTACACTGCCAGGCGTGGTGCCTGCGCCTCGAGTTCGCTCGGAACGATCCGGGACTCTGGGGTTACCCCAGGGGCAGAGTGTTGACTCAAGAACGCCAACTCACGACGGCCCGTGCGCTTGCACGCACCGGTCGTCGCGTGGGGTGAGACGGTCGGGGCGTAGCGCCACACCTTGAACCGTCTCCAAGCTGGTGATTGGGTCGTCGCGCGCGGGTTGGCCGGCGAAGTCAGCCCAGGGCTCGGCAAGCTGAGCGGCGGGGACTACGAGGGGCTCGAGCTGGTGCGCGCCCGGGTGGAGTTCGCCTCCGGCGTGCGCTGGTTCCACCCAGGCGAGCTCGACCGCGTCCACCCGCACGTCGAGGCCGCGCTCGTCCGCCACGCCATCACCCGCGATCTGATCGCCGCCGGCAATGCGACGCGCCTCGAGCAGTCGCTCGAGGCCTTCTGGGAGGGGCGTCAGGAGTTCTATCGCACCCCTGGACTGCTCGACGAGCTGTGGCTGCTGCACCGCGGGCCCGCCCCCACGGAGCTAGGCGAGCTCTTCGACGCTCCCCGCGCTGAGCTACTCGCGATCGTGCCCCAGCTCGCTCCGCCCCTCCCCCAGCTCCCTCGCGAGACTCGCCTCCTGGAAGCGGAGGAGCTGCACGCCGAAGCCTGGAAGCAGGTGACTCCGATCGGCGAACTCGAGGAGGACGAGGACTGGAGCTCCGAGTGGGAGCGCGCCGCCCCCCTTGGAGCGCTCGTGCCTCCTCGGACCAGAGCGGACTACCTCGCCGACGACCAAGACGACGACGACCCAGACGACGACGAGGAGTGGGAACTCAGGAGAAGGAGGAAGCAGCTGGCGGAGGCGGCGAGCGCGCTTTGCCAGGCATTCCTCAGCGCGGAATGGAGCGCGGACGACCTGCTCGACCGCGGCCAGCGCACCCTCGGGACGAGCGAGCCCTGGCTCGAGGAGCTCGTCGACCGGGTGTTGGCCGCCTTCCCCGCCCGGCCTCACCCTGAGGACGAGGACCTCGTCCTCTTCCTCGCTGAAGACGAGGCGCTCCACGAGCAGCTCCTGGAAGGCAGCCTCGTCGTCTGGACGCGCTTCTTCGTCCCCCCGCAGATGCGCGCGGACCGACGCTTCCCGGTCATGCCCCTCGAGGGAGCCCCCGACGTCGAGCGCTGGCTGCGGATCGGCACGGGCGACCTGCAGTGGCTGGCCGATCAAGAGCGCTGGCTCTACCGCCACCCCTCGGGCCCGCTCCAGCACTACCACTACCACTGGCTGCCGAAGCGCTCCGGCGGGCGTCGCCTGGTCGAGGCGCCCAAGGAGCTGCTCAAGTCCGTCCAGCGCCAGATCCTGCGTGACGTGCTCGGCCCGGTCCCGCCGCACGAAGCCGCCCACGGCTTCTGCCGGGGGCGCTCCGTGCGCAGCTACGCCGAGCCGCACGCCGGGCAAGAGCTCGTGCTCGGCTTCGATCTGCGCGAGTTCTTCCCGACGATCCGCGCCCCCCGCGTGAGCGCGCTCTTCCGCGCCCTGGGCTATCCCAGCGGCGTGGCGCAGCTCCTCAGCGACCTCTGCACGACCGTCACCCCGTCCGACGTGCTCGAGGAGGGGCCTCTCTCTGGGGGCGCCCGCGGTCGCCTCGAGCAGCGCCACCTCCCGCAGGGCTCGCCGACCTCGCCCGCGCTGGCCAACCTCTGCGCCTACGGCTTGGACGTCCGACTCAGCGCAGCGGCCGCCGCCGTCTCGGCCCGCTACACCCGCTACGCAGACGACCTCGCCTTCTCCGGGGGAGCAGACTTCCTCCGCCAGGCCAGCCGGTTTCGCTACCTCGTCATGCGAATCGCCGCTGAAGAGGGCTTCGAGATCAACCCCACCAAGAACCGCTGGATGCGCCCCCAACGCCAGCAGCGACTGACCGGCTTGGTGGTCAACGTGCGCCCTCGCCCCTCTCGCGCCGAGTTCGACCGCCTCAAGGCGACGCTTCACAACTGCGGCCGCCACGGTCCGGCAAGCCAGAACCGCGCGGGCCTCCCTGACTTCCGCGCCCACCTGGCAGGGCGGGTGTCGTGGTTCGAGCAGACGGACCCCGTCCGAGGCGAAAGGCTCCGCGAGCTCTTCCACCAGATCACCTGGGAGACCTAGGTCGTCCCGTCGGGCTGCTGAGACACGACCAACCCCAGGGTCTGAGCCACGTAGCGGCGGTTGACCTCGCGCAGGAAGGCGAAGGTGCTCCGCTCGTGCAGGGGGGTCTGGACGCTGAGGTAGAGGCCCAAGGGCAGGCGCGGACTCAAGGCGCGCACCGCGACCACCAGGCGGCGCCCGCCGGGGCGGCGCAGGAGCTCGAACTCGAGCGAGCCGCCGGGCTTGGCCAGGAAGCCGCCGCGGATCGGGCGGATCCGGCGCCGGTGACGCGCGTCCTGCTCCAGGACCACCGGCGCCATCTTGATCAGGCGCGGCCAATCCAGCGGCCAGGGCGCCAGCTCGAGGCGCCCGTCGGGCAGGTAGTGGGGGTGGACGGCCTGGCCCGCCAGGCGTGGGACCCAGGCGAAGTAGTGGCGCTCGACCCAGGCCAGGTCCAGCTCCTGCTCGCCGGGGAGGTCGAGCCACTGCACGCTGTCGGCGCGCCCGTCGCGGCGGATCCAGGTGCTGCCGGCCATACGCCCGGCGCGCCAGCGGGCGCGCTCCTCGGGCCAGGTCTCGCGGCGCGGACCGTAGAGTTCCTCCGCCTCTTTGGCTTGGAGCAGGCGGACCGAGGTCACCTCGAGCGTCGGCTCCTCACGAGCTGGCCTCGGTCGCGCGCTCGCGGGCGCGCCGGCGGAACTCCTTGATCAAGCGCGGCAGGCTGCGCTCGAGCACGAACTGCACGGCGAAGCCGGGCACGGCGAAGCCCGGGTCCATGGCGTTGCGGTAGCGGAACTTCCCCTCCCCCAGGAAGACCATCGAGCCCTCCGAGGCGCGGAAGGAGCCCTTGATCCGGCGCCAGCGGACCTCGGTCTCGGTCCGCTCGACGAAGAGCGTGTAGTCGAAGGTCATGCCGCCGACGCCGGCCTCGAAGCGCGCCACCAGGTCGTGCTCGCCCCGGTTCTGGACCGTGACCGAGCGGACCCCCTTCACGAACTCGGGGTAGTCCTCGACGTCGTAGACCACATCGAGGAGCCGCTGAGGGTCGACCTCGGCGTCGCGGAACTCCTTCGTCGCGCTGTACACGTGAGGAGCCTAGCGCACCCAAGGTCTCCCGTGAACGAGGAGGGGGAATCCCCGCCTACTTCTGCGCCCTGCCGTAGGCGTCGATCGGCCCCAGCTCGAGCTCGACGGTGGTCGTCTCGAGCCCGGCGTTGCGGACCAGGACCAGGTCGCCCTCGGGCGCCTCCTCGAGCGAAATGAAGAGCGAGGCGCGCTGCTTGTCGCCCCACACGTTCTTGCTCATGACCTGCAGCTCGACCTCGCTCCCGTCCTTCTTGACCAGCTTGATCCCCTTGATCTCGGCCTCCGGCACGCCGAGCAGCTCGAGCTGCATGTGGCGGCTGGAGCCCGCCTCGTTGAGCGACTTGATCTTGGCCGAGTGCTTGGTCCCCGCCGCGTCCTTCGCCAAGCTGGTGAAGCCCAGCGGCTCGTCCACGGTCTTGGTCGAGGTCACGACCTCGAAGCTCGCCTTGAGCCGCGCCACCCCGCCGAAGCCCTTGGGAGGCATCGCCAGGCCGAAGTTCAGCCGCAGCGAGCCGGGCAGGTCCGAGAGCAGCTCGCCCTCGTGCTTGGCCTCCGCCCAGCGCAGGTCCTTGCCCTCGCTGCTCAGCGCCTCGCTCACGCTCAGGTTCTTGACCTCGAGCACCTGGCGCGAGAGCGACGCGATCACGTGCAGGCGAGCCTGCGGCACGAAGCCGCTGCCCTGGGTCACGACGCCCATGTCGCGCATCGGCAGCCCGTCGCCTGAGTGCAGGAAGTGGAAGGACCCCACCTCGACCCCGCGCAGGGCAGGCTTGCCGCTGGTCTCGAGCCGAGGCCCCTCCTCGCCCTCGCCGGTCAGGCCGCGCGAGGTCTTGGCCGCCTCGATCTTCTTGCGCAGCGGCTCCCAGTCCGCCTTGGCCGTCTTGCTCTCGGCCGCGTAGTCGAAGCAGGGCGCGCCCACCTCGACCGTCGCGCTGGGCAGGCCCGCCGCGCCGAAGATCTTCTCGCTCATGCTGCCGAAGTCGAGCTGGCCCTTGCTGGCCTTGAGCGCCGCGGGGTCCTTCAGCCGCTCGTCCAGCGCGCTGAGGACCTTCTTGAACTCGACCTTCAAGTGCAGCTTGCCCTCCTGCTCCCGCAGGTTGTTCTTCTTGGTCACCTGACCGGGGAGCTGGAGCGTGGAGCTGATCTTGGCCTCCTCGAGCATGGACAACATGCCGCGGACCATTTTGAGCATCGCCTTGGCCATGGCCTCGTCGAACTCGCTCTCTTCGTCCTCGCCGCCGCGCTTGCCCGGCATGCCGCGGAAGGTCTTCTCGTCCTCCTCGAAGGTCACGATCCGCTGCTTGCCAGCCTCGGCCATGCGCGGGACGGGCCCCAGCCCGCAGTTGACGGCGTTGACGTCCTTGAAGTAGCCGGTCGCGGTGATCCGCAGCCGCCCGTCCTTCAGCATCTCCGACTCGAAGTTGCTCCAGGCCTCGAAGCCCGAGGCCTTGCCGAGGGCCTCCTTGGCCCAGGCCTCGGGGCTCTTGTCCATCGGCGCGAAGGTCGCCTGGCGGATCAGCTTGCCCGAGCCGTCGGGGTTGAGCACCCACTGGTCCTCGAGGTCGAGGCAGCCCGTGAGCAAGGGGACGAGGAGCAGGAGTGCGATCAAAGTGCGGTTCATCAGTGCCTCCTCAACGACCGCCGGTGCGGCCGAGGTCCTCGAGCGTGAAGTAGGACTTGTGGCGAGTGCGGGTCGTGTAGATCTCCAGCAGGATTCGTCCCTGCTTGGGCAGGTCGCCGCTCTTGGGCTTGGTCGTGATCCGCAGCGTGGTCTTGCCGTTGAAGGAGTAGCCGGGGTGGACCTCGACCTCGCGCTCCTGGTCCTGCGTGTCGAGGATCATGCCGCCCTTGATCGAGCTGGCCTCGATCCCCTTCAGCTCGAGCTCGATCACGCGGCTGTCGTTCCACTCTTGCTTGCGGATCTTCTTGATCGTGGCCGAGTATTCCTTGCCTTTGCTCCCGTCGCTGAGGGCCTCGATCCCGAGGTCGACCTCGCGGCTCTCGCCGGGCAGCAGATACTCGACGTAGCCGTGCAGCTCCTTGAAGCCCTGGCCCTGGGGCAGGCCCGTCTTGAGCGAGAGCTGGACCTTCTTGTTCTGGTCGCGCAGCTGGACCTCGATCTTGGCGTGCTTGCCGAGCAAGATCGCGTTGCCCGCCTCGTCCACGGCCCGCAGCAGGCGACCGCCGCGCACCTCGAGCACCTTGCTGGCGAGGTCCGCGCTCAGCTTGAGCTGGGTGTGCGGCTGGAAGTCGCTCATCATCGAGAAGTCGCCGGCGCTCTTGTGGTGCACGTAGCAGAGCGACCCGATCCGCATCCCCTGCAGGGGCGGACCGTCGGGGCCGGGGATCGGCAGGCCCAGCTTCTCGAACAGGGCCTTGCTCTTCTCCTTGGCCGCGGCCAGCGCCGCGGCGTAGTCGAAGCGCGGCTTGGCCCCGGCGACCTCGATCGAGGCCGTGCCCCCGCCGCCCTTGCCGAAGAGGGCCTGGGTCATCATGGCCTCGAAGCGCTCCTTGCCGCCCGGGCCGGCCAGGTCAGCCTTCTTGAGCGCCTCGGTGTCGCGGCTCAGCTCGTCGAAGAGGCCCTTGAAGCGCTTGGCCGAGACCCGCGCCACCAGCGCCCCCTCCTCCTGGGCGAAGCCCTCGACCGCGCCCACCTTGCCGGGCAGGTGCAGCTTGGTCACGCCCTTGAGGCCGCCCATCATGGAGCTCAGCTGAGCGCCCATCATCTTGAGCATCATCTTCTGCGAGGCGATGTCCTTGGGCATCTTCGGCCCGCTGGAGTTCCCCGCCTTGCCGCGATCCGCCTCCAGCTCGACGAGCAGGCGCCCCTCCTCGCGGCGGAACCTGGGGTCGATCACCGCGTGCTCGAGGTCGACCGCCGTCACGTCCTTGAAGTAGCCCGTGCCCTTGAAGAAGAGCTTGCCGTCCTCGAGCGTCCTGGTCTCGACGTCCTCCCAGGCCTCGATCCCGGCCGACTTCTCGAGCACCTCGTTGGCCAGCTTCTTGGCGGTCGGCTTCATCGAGCCGGGGAAGGCCTTGACGTCCTGAATCACGCGGTGAGTGACCTTGCCGGACCCGTCCGGGTTGATCGTCCACTCGTCCTCGACGTCGAGGCAGCCGCAGAGGGCAAGGCAGAGCCCAGCCAGGGCCAGCCAGGGAGCGCTTCTCATGGGGTTCCTCCTGGAAGGGCGGGACCCTATCAGCGCGCTCGGGGCGCGACCACTACACGCAGCCGCCGCTTACGTAATCGCTCACTCCGCAGCAGCCGGAGGAAGGGGAGATCGGCCGGCCCCCAGCCCGCAATCACTCCGCAGCAGCCGGGGGCACGAAGTCGTCGACCGGGACCGAGACGCCAGGGAAGGCATGGAGGACGATCGAGCTGCCGCGAGGGAAGGTTTGCTTGGTCGCGTAGTCGCCGTCGCTCGGGTCGGTGTGAACCTCGACCGTGCCCGCGATCAGGTTGACCACCCAATACTCGGGGACTCCGTTCTCGGCGTAGATCGCCCGCTTGATCACGCGGTCCCGCTCGAGGGAAGAGTTGGCGACTTCGACCACGAGGTAGGCCTCGGGTGGGTGGTCGTCGAGGTAGTCGCCGGGAGGGACCAGCGTGAGATCTGGCTCTGGCTGCGTGTCGCCCAGCGCCGCGAAGGGGAGCTGAGCACAGACCTCGACTTGGCCCTGGAGCGCGAGCTGAAAGAGTCGGTCCAGCCGACGAACAGCGTAGGCGTGGCGTGAGCTCTGCGGGCTCATGCGGACCACGACTCCTCGCAGGAGCTCGATCCGCTCGCCCCCCTCGAAGACCCCGGCTTCGACCATGCGGTTGAACTCCCGCCGCGAGATGGGGCGAGGTGAGAGCAGGGTGGAGGCGTCGTCAGGCATGCCCGTAGCGTAGCGCCTCGAGGTCGCGTTCTGCATCGCTTTGTCTCCTTCAAGCGCGCGAACCTACTCCGGCCCACCGACAATTGTGATCGGTTTGTGTTCGTGCTCGCGGAGCGTGGGTCGGGCTGCGTAGAGTGAGCTCATGCGCAAGGTGATCCACGTCGACATGGATGCCTTCTACGCCTCGGTCGAGCAGCGAGATCGACCCGAGCTGGTCGGGCGTGCGGTCGTGATCGGCGGCGATCCGGCCAGCCGGGGCGTGGTCGCGACGGCGAGCTACGAGGCGCGGCGCTTCGGGATCCACTCGGCCATGCCCGCGGCCGAGGCCTACCGACGCTGCCCGGACGCGGTGTTCCTCCGCCCCGACATGGCGCGCTACAAGGCGGTCTCGGCCGAGATCCAGGCGATCTTCCGCCGGCACACCGACCTGGTCGAGCCGCTCAGCCTCGACGAGGCCTACCTCGACGTGACCCGCGACAAGCGCGGGCTGGGCTCGGCGACCGCCGTGGCCGAGGCGGTCCGGGCCGAGGTCCGCGCCGAGACCGGGTTAACGGCCTCGGCGGGGGTCGCGGCGAACAAGTTCCTGGCCAAGGTCGCGAGCGACCTCGACAAGCCCGACGGGCTGGTCGTGATCCCTCCCGAGCGGGCGGCGGAGGTCCTGGCCAGCCTGCCGGTCAAGCGGATCCCGGGCGTGGGCCCCAAGACCCAGGAGCTCTGCCGCCGCTACGGGATCGAGGTCGCCGCCGACTTCCTCCGCCACGAGGAGTCGGACCTGATCGAGTGGTTCGGCAGCTCGGCGCTCCACTACCGCGCCCTGGCCCAGGGGATCGACGAGCGGCCGGTGCGGCCCAACCGGATCCGCAAGCAGATCAGCGTCGAGGACACCTTCGCCGAGGACGTGGTCGGCTACGCCGCCGCCGAGACCAAGCTCGGGCGGCTGTGCGAGGAGCTCGCCCGCCGCCTGCAGAAGGACGGTCGCAGCGCGCAGACGCTGACCCTCAAGGCGAAGTACGCCGACTTCAGCCAGGTCACCCGCAGCCGGACCTTGCCCTTCCCGGTGACCACGGAGGCGCGGATCCACGCCCTGGCCTGCGAGCTGCTCCGCGAGACCGAGGTCGCGACCCGCGCGGTCCGCCTGCTCGGCGTGGGCTTGAGCAAGCTCGAGTCCGGCCAGCAGCTGCTCCTCCCCTTCTTTGCCGCGAGTCCGGCGGGGCCGGCGCCGGCGGAGGGGAGCGGGGAGGAGGAGGCCGACTCAGGCCACTAGTGGTCCTTCAGGCGCGATTCCAGCGGCCCTCGCGCAGGCATGGTCGTCGCTGGCAAGGCGCGAGGCGGGCGCGAATCGGGCATTCGTAACCAACGAGCAACGCAGCCAGCGGCGGCCAGGGCAAGCGAGGCCGTTGGAATCGTGTCTGAAGGACCACTAGCGCCGCGGGCGACTTGATCGGAGCGCGCTGTCCCGTTCGAATCGCAGGCCGATCAGGAGCATCCGCGTGACCCACCCCGAGCCCCTCGAGCCCCAGGACCTGCGCGTTCGCTGCGACCCCGAGACGCTCGGGATCGAGACCACCGCAGACGTCGAGCCGCTCGAGGGAATGCTCGGCCAGGACCGGGCCGTGGCGGCGCTCCAGCTCGGCCTCGGGGTTCGGCAGGCGGGCTACAACGTGTTCGTCTCGGGCCCGCCGGGGATCGGCAAGATGACCGCGGTCCAGCCCTTCCTCGAGGAGCTGGCGCGTGAGCGCCCCGCGCCCTGGGACTGGTGCTACGTGAACAACTTCGCCGACCCCTACCGGCCGGCGGTGTGTCGCCTGCCCGCCGGCCAGGGACGCCAGCTCGAACAGGACATGGAGGAGGTGATCCACCAGGCTCGCCACGCGATCCCCAAGGCCTTCGAGAGCGAGGACTACGGCAACCAGCGCGCCGAGATCGGCGACGAGATCGACGCGCGCCGCAAGGTGATCCTCAAGGAGCTCGCCGAGGAGGCCTCCGCGGCCAGCTTCACGCTCAAGTTCACGCCGGTCGGGCTGATCATGATCCCAACCCTCGGCGAGCGGCCGCTGACCGACGCCGAGGTCAACGCCTTGCCCGAGTCGGCGCAGAAGGAGTTCGAGCAGAAGCGCAGCGGCCTGGAGAAGAAGGCCAAGGACACGATCAAGGTCCTGCGCGAGCTCGAGCGCGAGTCCCGCGACAAGCGGCGCGAGCTCGACCGCCAAGTGGCGCTCTTCGTGGTCGGCGGCTTGATCGACGACCTGCTGGAGAAATACGCCGACGAGCAGGACGTGTGCGACTTCCTGGAGGGGGTCAAGCAGGACGTCCTCGAGAACATCGACGCCTTCCGCGAGTCGGACGACGACGACGACGGCGAGGAGCCCGGCGAGGTCGCGCTCGGCCAGTTCGCCGGGATCAAGGCGCCGCCCTGGCTCGACGACCTGCCCTTCCGCAACTACCGGGTCAACGTCCTGGTGGACCGCTCGGAGCAGCAGGGCAACCCGGTGGTGGTCGAGCTGAACCCCAGCTACCACGACCTCTTCGGCCGGATCGAGAAGGAGACCCAGTTCGGGATCACCCACACCGACTTCACGATGATCAAGGCCGGCGCGGTCCACGAGGCGAACGGCGGCTACCTGGTGCTCCAGGTCGAGGAGCTGCTGCGTAACTCCTTCTCGTGGTCGGCGCTCAAGCGCGCGATCAAGGGCGAGGAGATCTTGATCGAGGACCCCGCCGAGCGGATGGGGCTCGCGAGCAGCCAGGGCATGCGGCCCCAGGCGATCCCGCTCGAGCTCAAGGTCGTGCTCGTGGGCGACCCCTACTTCTATCACCTCCTCCACGCGGTCGATAACGACTTCGCCAGCTTGTTCAAGGTCCGGGCCGACTTCGACACCCGCATGAAGCGCAGCGAGGAGAACGTGCGGGGGCTGGTCCGCTTCGTCCGCACCCTGTGCGACAAGGAGGACCTGCTGCCCTTCGACGCGGCGGCCACGGCCGCCTTCGTGGAGCACGCCGTCCGCGCCGCGGACGACCAGCGCCAGCTCTCGACGCGCTTCGGCCAGCTAGCGGACGTGCTGCGGGAGGCGAGCTACTGGGCCAGCGGGGCGGGCCTCTCGCTGGTCGGCCGGCCGGAGCTGCTCAAGGCGCTGGACGAGAAGGTCTACCGGAGCAACCTGATCGAGATCCGCCTGCGCGAGCTGACCGAGCAGGGCACGATCCTGATCGACACGGCGGGCGAGGTCGTCGGCCAGGTCAACGGCCTCTCGGTGGCCCGGGTCGGCGACTACGAGTTCGGGCGCCCCTGCCGGATCACGGCCACCGTGGGGCCGGGGCGGGGCGGGATCGTCGACATCGAGCGCGAGGTCGAGCTGGCGGGACCGATCCACGGCAAGGGCGTGCTGATCCTCGGCGGCTGCGTGTCCGAGCGCTACGCGCGCGAGCGCCCCCTGACCCTGACGGCGCGCCTGGTGTTCGAGCAGAGCTACGGGCTGGTCGAGGGCGACAGCGCCTCGCTGGCCGAGGCCTGCGCGCTGCTCTCCGCGATCGCGCGCATCCCCCTCCGGCAGTCCTTGGCCCTGACCGGCTCGATCAACCAGCACGGGCAGGTCCAGGCGATCGGCGGGGTCAACCACAAGATCGAGGGCTTCTTCGACACCTGCCGCGTCAGCGGCTCGGAGGGGCCGCACGGGGTCCTGATCCCCAAGAGCAACGCGCGCCACCTGCAGCTGCGCGAGGACGTGGTCGAGGCCGTCGCGGCGGGGAGCTTTCGGGTCTACGCCGTCGAGACGCTCGACGAGGCGCTCGAGGTCCTGACGGGCCGCAGCGCGGGCGTCCGCGACGCGCGCGGGGTCCACCCGGAGGGCAGCTTCAACCACGAGGTCGACCGCCGGCTCGAGGAGCTGGCGCGGGTGGTCCAGACCT
>CALDQK010001256.1 GCA_937911525.1 uncultured bacterium | reverse complement strand
CGGGCCGCCGAAACTGGAAAACTCGATGATGGCAGCTCCGCCGAGCAGCCACCGCGCTTTCCAGTTCTCCAGTTTCCCCCTTCCAGCTCAGGAGCGCGAAGGAGCTTGCGCTGGTTGCGACAGCTCCTTCTCTTCTTCCCTGCGGGGACGCGCTCAGCTCAGCGCGCTCTCGACCATGCCGACCAGCTGCGCGAGCTGGATCCGCTCCGCCTTGCTGAAGGTCTCGCGCCCGGCCAAGGGCGCCAACGCGAGCTCGAGCATCTCCGCGCGGGGGTCGACCTCGCCCAGCGCCTGGGCGACCGCCTGCAGGCTCTCGACCGTGCCTCGGTCGTCGCTGCCGCCCTCGACGTAGTCGATCCGGCCCGGGTGGGCGGCCAGGGCGCGCAGGGTCGCGGCCAGCCACTCGGCGGTGGCCGCGATCTTCCCGTAGGCCAGCTTCTCGGGCGTGTCGCTCGGCTGGTGGTAGTGCTCCCAGCGCCCGCAGGTCAGGAACAGGAAGGGGATCTGGGCCCGGTCGAAGGCGTAGTAGTCGCTCAGGGCCGGGATCACCTCGCAGGACATCCGGCGCGGGACGACCCCCGCCGGCGCCGCGACGCCCTCCACGAGCTCGGCCAGGCCGGCGCCGCGCCCGCAGCCGAGCACGAAGAGCGAGTCCCGCACGGCGGCGGGCAGCCCCTCGGGGCCGAGGGCGTGGCCGACGAGGTCCATGCAGAGCATCACGTCGATCCGCTCCAGCGGCAGCGGAGGGTGCTCGACGTAGTAGACCGAGCCCATGCCTGGCATACAGAAGTGGGGCGGCTCCTCGGCGTCGAAGGCGCAGAACAACACGTCTCGGCCCAGCTCTTCGCCCGCGAGCAGGCGCGCCACCTCGACCAGGATCGCGACCGCGGCCGCGTTGTCGTCCGCCCCCCAGAACACCTCCTCGCCGCGCTGGCCGAGGTGGTCGTAGTGGGCCGCGACCAGGAGCGCGCGCTCGCGGGACGCTCCGCCCGCCAGCCGCCCGAGCACGTTGTGCCCGCCGTGGCCAGGGATCCGCTGCAGCCACTCGCCGCCGGGGCCAGCCGGCGTCAGGCCTGCCCCCGCGAGCTCCGCCAGGATCCGGTCGCGCGCCGCCAGCCCCTCGGGCGTGCCCGGGGCGCGCCCCGCGCAGACCGGCGAGCAGAGGAACTCGACCAGCGCGCGGATCCGGGCCGGGTCCGCGCGCCCGCTCACGTGACCGTCAGCGCCACGTAGGAGGCGTAGAGGACCCAGGCCGAGCCCAGCACGCCCGCCGTGATCAAGGCGGCGGGCACGGCCACCGGGTATTGATCGATCAGGTTGCGGCTCTCGTTCATGCCGCGCTGCATGCAGGTCCCCGGGCAGAGGACCTCGTTCTTGCCCTCCAGCCAGCGCTGGAGCGTGTCCTCGAGGTCCTTGGCGTCGGCGAAGCGCTTGGTGGGGTCGACGCTCAGGCCGCGCAGGCAGATCACCGAGAGGTTGCGCGGCACACGCCCGCCGACCGGGCAGGTGTAGCGCTCGGCGGCCGTCCGCTTGCCCTTGGTGACGCGGGCCCGCAGCTCGTCGACCCCCTCCGGGATCGGGGCCAGGTAGTGGTGCAGGGTCAGCAGCTCGTAGAGCACGGCGACCAACGAATAGACGTCGCTGCGCGCGTCGATCGCGTCGCCCTTGATCTGCTCGGGCGACATGTAGACCGGGGTGCCCACGATCATGCGCGCCTCGGACTCCGCGAGGCTGCGCCGCTGCTCGTCGTGGATCTCCACCGGGCGGATCTGGGCCTGGGTCGAGAGCGTGGCCACGCCCCAGTCCACCAGGTAGACCTCGCCGTAGGCGCCGATCACGATGTTGTCCGGCTTGACGTCGCGGTGCAGGACCCCGCGCACGTGCGCGTAGTGTAGCGCGCGGCACACCTCCTGGATCAGCATCACCCGCTTGCGGAAGGTCCACTGGCGCACGCGCGGGCCGCCCTCGCGCAGCTCGTCGATCAGCTCGGCCAGCGAGGTGTGACCCCGGACGAGCTTCATCGTGAAGTAGGGGTTGCCTTCGTCGTCGACTCCGTAGTCGTAGACCGGCAGCACGTTGGGGTGATCGAGCTGGCCCGTGATCTGGGCCTCGACCGTGAAGCGATCGGCGTCGACCCGCTTGCGCGAGCGCATCACCTTCATCGCGACCTCGCGCAGCAGCGCCTCGTCGCGCGCCTCGAGCACGCGCCCCATGCCGCCGCGCCCGATCTCCTCGACCACCGCGTAGCGCGCGGAGACGGGGTCCCCCGGCTCCGCGTCCGGGACGTCGACGCCGGGCGTGACCCCAGGCGCGGCGCCGCCTGGCTGGGCGCCGTCGAGCCGCCCCGAGGGCTTCAAGACGGGGTTGCTGGCGTCCGTGGGCGCGGGGAGGTTGACCGTGCGAGCGGAGGTGTCGACGATTTCGCTGCTCACTACGTGGAGCCTGACACGCCGCCTCCGTCGCGTCCAGAGGCTGGTCCTGCGAGAACCCAGGCGATCAGCTCCCGCCGCACGACCCCCTCGACCGCCTCGACCCCGGCGGCCCCCAGGGCTGCCTCGAAGCCCGTCAGGGCGATCGCCGCGCCTTCGCGGGGGTCGTGCCGGCGCAGGAGCGAGACCGGCAAGAGGGTGAACAGGGCCGCGATCGCGCGCCGAGCCAGCGACCCGCTCTCCTCGTAGATCCCGCGCACCTGCGCCTCGACGTCGGCGCCCTCGGCGCGGCGCCCGCCCTCGCAGAGCGCGTGGACGTGCGTGAGCGCCGCGCGCTCCTCGGGGCCCAGCTCGACCGCCGCCAGGGCGACGCGGGTCGCGATCCAGAGCGCGCGCATGCAGGCCTCCGGCCAGCGCTCGAGCCGAAAGCGCCCGCTAGCCGGGGTCACCGAGAGGGTCCGCAGCTCGCGCAGCTCCTCGGGCCAGCGCCGCGCGTCCGGCGGGGCGTCGATCAGCTCGGCCACGGGCTCGCCCAGGTAGTCGAGCAGCTCGACCTCCTCGCGGGTCAGCTCGCCCGCGCGCCAGCGCGCCCCGAGCTCGGCCGCGCGCGCTTCGGGGTCTCCCTCGCCCGCGCTGCGATAGAGCTCGCGCTGCCGGCTGTCCACCTCAGCCCGGACTCCCGGCGGGCCCGACCTCCGCCAGGGCGGCGGGGAGGTCCTGCGCCGCCAGGACGGGCGGGAGGGGCACGTCGGCCATGACCTTGATCACGAAGCGCGCCTCCTTGCCGACCCCGAACAGCCCCGACTCGAGCCCCTTCTCGGCGCAGGCGGTGCGGATCCGGCTGAGCGCCTCCAGGGCGTCGCCGCTGAGGTGGCTCAGCCCCGAGACGTCCACCAGCAGCCGCCGGTAGCCACCCGGAATCAGCGAGCGCACGCCCAGCACGACCTCCTTCAGCCCGCGCCGGGGCAGGAAGAGGCTGAGCGTGTCGCCGTGCGCCTCGAGGAACTCGATCTCGTCGGCCGAACGCGGCTCGGGCTCGGGCTCGGGCTCGGGCTCGGGCTCCGGCTCCGGCTCCGGCAGCTCGGGCAAGGCGGGAGCGGCCGGCAAGGGGGCCGCGCTGGCTTCGGGGAGCTGGGCCTCGGGCAGCTGAGCCTCAGGCAGCTGGGCCTCAGCGTCCTCCAGCCCCCCCAGGTCCAGCGCGCCCAGGTCGACCCCGGACTCCTCCAAGGGATCCACCTCGTCCGGAGACGCCACCTCGGGCAGCTCGAGCCCCTCCCCGAGCTCGAGCCCGACCAGCTCCTCGACCTCCGGCTCCGGCTCGGCGGGCTCCGGCGCGGGCTCCGCGGACAGCTCCGGGAGCTCACGCGTCGGGAGCTCGGGCAGGGGCGCGGGGGTCGGCGGCGCGACCTCGAGCGCGGGGAGCACCCCCGACTCCACCAGCTCGTCCTCGCTGGCCGGGGGCAAGTCGAAGGCCGGGTGCTCGCCCGTCTGGTCGAGGGGGTCGGGCGCCCCGCTCGCGGCGGGGAGCGCGTCCGACTCCAGCAGCGGCTCCTCCGGCGGCAGGTCGGGCTTCTCGAGCACCCCCGTCTCGTCGAGGGAGG
>CALDQK010001255.1 GCA_937911525.1 uncultured bacterium | reverse complement strand
CGCCCGTGAACAAGATCGTGGCCGCCTCGGGCACGATCACCACCGCCTCGCCGATCTCGCGCCGGAAGAGGTCCGCCGCCGTGGTCTTGCCACCGCCAGGCCCGCCGGTCAGGGCGATCCGAAAGTGGCCGTTACGAATGGGGGAGAAGGTCACTGGCGCATCGGAGTCGAAGCTGAAGAAGAATGCAACACTCGCTCGCATTCCGGTCCCGCGGCCTGCTCGTCGCAGCTGGGAGACACTGCCTCCCCCCTCCAACTTCCGAAATCCAGATTCAGCCAGGCGCCCGACGGCGGTTATCGGCCTGGTGATCCAACGAGTTAACTCAGGTCCCGACCTTGCGGCAAGCTGGACGTGCGGGTCTGGCTCCTAGCTCTCTTCCTCTCATTGACCCTGGGGACCCTAGCGGAGGGGCAGGGCTTTGGGGTTGGCTACAACCAGGGCTGGATCGACGGGAGCTGGGGTCACGACCTCACCGACCGCTTCGACGTCAGCGCCTGGGAGCGAGTCCTCCGTCGCACCCGTGAGGGCGGAGGGACGGTCCTGCGGGTCTGGCTCCTCGAGGGCCAGGCCAAGGAGGGCGTCCTGTGGGACGGTCACGCGCCCCTGGGCGTGGAGCCTGCCCTGCTGAGGAATCTGCGCGTCCTGATCGCCCTCGCCGAGGCCGAGGGAGTCCAGCTCTACTGGACCCTCTTCGACGGCAACTGGCAGGACCATTGGGCGAAGGGGCTCGACTTCGACCGCCACTTCAACGTGCTCAACGATCGCTACGGGCACGGCGCGCTCTTCCGAGCGCGGGTCCTGGGACCGATCCTGCGGGTCCTCAACGAGCGCCCCAGCGTCAACTACGGCTTCGACCTCATGAACGAGGTCCAGGGCGCGATCAAGGCGGGCTGCTGGCCCGACCGCTGGCGCGGGGCTCGGCGCTTCATCGAGCTCACCACGACCTTCGCGCGCGGCTACGTCCCCACCCTGAGGATCACCGCCAGCAGCGGGCACCACTCGGCGAGCTGGGACCTCCTCCTGGGACGCTTCGACGGCCTGGGGCTCGACTTCTACGACGTCCACGCCTACACCGACAGCGGCCGAATCAAGCGAGGGTGGTTCCTGGCTCGCCACGCCCGCCGCAGGGGGCTCCCGATCGTGCTGGGGGAGTTCGGGCAGAAGCGCCGTCGCCTTGACCCTTCGCTGCAGGCCGCGGTGGTGCGGAGGGCCACGGCGGACGCCAAGCGCCTTGGCTTCGCCGCCGCGCTCGCCTGGCGCTTGGAGGACTCCCAGCCCCACGATCTGCGCTTCAGCTTCTACGACGGTGATCGCCCTCGCCCCGCGCTGAACGAGATGCGCGCCGCGGCGGGGCTCGCTCCGCTGCCGACGGCCCCCTAGGTCGTCGTCCAGCGCTGGACGAGCAAGCGCAAGAGCTCGCTCGTGAAGTCGACTCGCTCGTAGCGGTAGGCCGCCCGCACGCCACCAGGGCTGAAGGCGTTGACCTCGCACACCTTGTCGCCGAGGAAGTCCAGCCCGACGAAGAACAGCCCGTCGCGGCGCAGCACCGGGCCGATCCGCTGCACGGAGCGCTCGATCCCCTCGTCGATGGCAGCCTGGGCCGTCGTGCCTCCCTGGTCGAGGTTGCTCCGGAACTCGGAGCCCGAGGGGATGCGCCGGAAGGCCGCGGGGTGTCCGTTGACGCGCAGGATCTCGCCGTCGACCAGCAGCACTCGGGTGTCTCCGCGGACCGCCTCGGGGACGAAGTTCTGGACCATGGCGTGGCCGCTCCGCAGGACGACCTCGAGGATCTGGCGGAGGTTCTTGTCCTTGGCGGACTCGACGCAGAACACGTCGTTGCCGCGGCTGCCGTTGATCGGCTTGATCACGGCTGGGCCGTCCAGGGACGCTATGAACTCGATCAGCTGCTCGGAGTCGCTCCCGACGAGGGTCTGGGGGCGCGTCTCTGGGGGGAGCTCGAGCAGGTAGAGCTTGCTGAAGGCGGACTGGAGGGCGGAGGGGTCATTGAGGACGCGGAGTCCCTGTCGCCCCGCCACGCGACACAGCTGCAGCGCCGCGAAGTGAAGGGAGCGGCGCTCCGGGTCACGGCCAGGGTTCGTCCGAATCAGCATCGCGTCGGCGCTCGCCAGGGCGATGCGCGCTGGCGCGGTCGCCGCGATGCGCGCGACGAGGGCTGGATCGTTCTCGTGCGACACCCCGCTGAGCTCACGGCCGAGGCCCCAGACGACCCCCTCCGTCGACTGCCCGAGGTCCGCGACGCCGAGCACCACCACGCTGTGGTCCTGCTTCAGCGCCACGTCGATCAGGCGCAGCGTCGTCTGCTTGGCGCCGATGCCCAGCGCCTCGTTCACCAGAATGAGGATCCGCATAACCGCTCCCGAGCTATGACTCGTCGATCACGACAGGTTGCTTTGGACCATGGCCCTACCGATCGCGCACCCTAAAACGACGCTTTGCTGCGCGGCGCGGGCGAGTGTCCCTTCGTGGCTTAGCGGTGGAAGCTCGGCCCCTCGGCAGAGACCTATCCAAGTCGTTTTCGCAGAACGGGTTACGGAGGCGCCCCGCGGGACCAGCGAGCGACTGCATGGGAGTTACGCCGGGCGGCTGGAGCCGCCGCTGAGGGCCGACGCCGCGTCGCCGTCGTCAGCCTCAGAGAGTTGGCCAGCCCATGGGCCAGCCCGAAGATGCCTGGGCCAATGGCTCAGTCGATATCGAGCACGAACCAGGCGCCATCGACGCGCTTGAGGACGAGCGTAGGAACCTCGATTCCGCCCGCGGGCTCCCCCCCCAACGCAGCTGGAAGGTCTCGCCCTCGCTCTCGTCCTCGACGCGCTGAAACTCCTGTCCCCCTTCGAGGGCCGCCTCGATCGGCGTGACCTGGCGTGGCTTTGCCACATGCCGCGGGTCAGCCGCCTCCACCTGGGGCTCGGCTTCGACTCGAGCGCGCCCGACGTTTGGGACTCGATCGCGGACCTCCAGCAGCTGGAAGAGCTGCACCTCGAAGGACACGAGCTCGACGGCGAGGCGCTGGAGCGCCTCGGCCAGTTGAAGCAGCTCGAACGGCTGACCCTTAGCCCTCTGGCGGGGCTGCCGCTCACGTCGCTCGTGCTGGGCTGCGACGGGCTCGATCCGGCGCAACTCCAACACCTACCCGCCGGCGTCGAGGTCTGCGGTCTGGACCCGAAGCCGCTCAGCTAGCGCCGACGTCAGGCCCAGTGCGAGGCGCGCGATAGCGCGGGCCGCTGATCCCCGGCGGCTTCCCGAACAGCGGTCGTCTGTTCCAGGCTAGCGTCCGGCCTTGAGCCGGTCCTGGAGCCACCAACCGTTGGCCCACCCATTTGGCCCACCCAACCCACCGAACGATCTGCCTGTACATGGCGACGCGCCGAAGTCTCACGACTCCAGCGCGTTACCGGTTACGCCCGAAGGGACTCGAACCCCAAACCTCTGCCTCCGGAGGGCAGCGCTCTATCCAATTGAGCTACGGGCGCTCATGGGGCGTGAAAGTATCAGACCCGAGCCGCGGTGCAAGGGACCTTGCCAGCGACTCGGTCGACTTCCGCTGAATTGGAGCTACTTGCCCTTGGCGGCGTTGAGCTTGGCGGCGAGGCGGCTCTTCGCGCGCGAGGCCTTGTTGGGGTGGATCGAGCGGGCCTTGGCGGCCTTGTCGACCTTCTGCTGGAAGGTGTGGAACTCGGTCTCGGCCTTCGCGATGTCGCCGGCCTCGATCGCGGCCTCGACGCGCTTGGTGTAGGTCTTGATCTGGGTCTTACGAGCGCGATTGCGCTGGGTGCGGACCTTGGTCTGCCGGATCCGCTTGGCGGCCTGTTGCGTGTTGGGCATGTCTTCCTCTGAGAGTCTGTCTGGGGTGTGACCGGGCCTAGAGCTCGCTGAGCTTCTCGAGGCGCGTGGTCACGTCCTTGAAATTGAAATCGGCCTCGGCGATCTGCTCGTACGCCTGCATGGCCTTGTCTTTCTTACCGGCCCCCTCGTAGATGCGGCCGATCAGATAGGTGATGTCCTTCTTCATGCCTTCCATCTCGAAGAGGTCCTCGCGGGCGGCCTCGAGCTCCTTGAGCGCGAGCTTGAGGATCTTCTTCTTGATGTAGCACTGACCGAGGTAATAGCCAGCGTCGACTTTGGCGCGCGGCTCGCCCTTGGCCTTCTGCAGCTCGGGGATCGCCTCGTCGATCATGCCGAGGTCGTAGAGCGCGCGGCCCAAAGGATAGCGGTGCGCCATCTCGGTCGGCTGCAGGTCCGCGCGACGACGGAACTCCTCGACCTCGAACTGGAGCTTCTGCTGCTTGGTCTGGGCGATCTTGGCCTTGATCCGCTGGTCCGGGTTCTTGCGATAGGCCGCCATGAGCTTCTTCATGCCGGCGTCGAACTGCTTCAGCTTCAGGTCGCCGCGGACCTCCCACAGGTCGTAGGCGTCCTCCTTGAGCCGAATGCCGTCCTCGCACACCTTGATCGCCTGCTCGGGCTGCTCGGCCTTGAGATACATGTCGGCGATCTTGCGCCGGACCTTGGGGTTGGAGGGGTCCTCCTCGAGCTCGACCAGGAGCTCCTGCACGCGCTCGAGGGCCTCCTCGGGGGTGCGGATCCGCTTGGTCTTCTTCTCGAGCTTCTTGGCCTCGTCCTTGTCGATCAGGCCCTGGAAGCCCTTCTTCGACCCCTCCTCGTAGCCCCGGGAGGTGATCATGGCCGGGATCTTCTTGACCTTCTCCTCGGCCTCCTTGTCCTTGGGCGCCAGCTTGTGGAGGCGCTGAAAGCACTTGAGGGACTTCTCGAGGTTGTCGGTCGCCTCGTGGACGCGGCCGAGCAGGCGGAGCGCCTCCTGGCAGTCGCGGTCGATGCCGAGGGCGTCCTCGAAGGCCTGAATCGCCACGTCGTTGAGGTTGGCGTAGCTGGCCGCCTCACCCAGGCGCAGCAGCGCCGGGACCGTGTCGGGGTCCTGCTTGAGCAGGTCCTCGCACTGGATCATGGTCTTCTCCGGATCCTTCTTGTTGATCCGGATGGCGCCCGCCTGAAGCTCGAGCTTCTTGGCCTTGGCCTTGGCCATGAAGCCGCCGCCGCCGCCGTTGAGCTTCTTGTTCGCTCGCTCGGAGGCGCGGAGCTCCTTGCGGGCCTCGAGGTCACCAGGGTTGGCCTTGAGGTGCAAGTTGTAGAGCTCTGCGGCGTACTCGAAGTTCTTCTTCTTGACGGCCGCGCGTGCTTTGTCGAGTTGCTTGGACAAGTCCGAGCTCCTCCGTGGTGACTCGAGGAAGCGAGGTTCAGCGCACAGGACCACCTCAGGGAGGGGCCCTCACGACGAAAACCTCGTCATTGAAGGAGGCGAAAGTTACCCCCGCGCCCGTTGACTGTCAACGCTAAAGCGTGGCAGGGCCGACCCTTGCTTCCACTTCCGGCATTGCTACGATCCGCTTGGACCTAGCGATTGGGTGAGCCATGGAGCACCAGGACCAAGTCCTCCACTATCCCGACCCGCGCCTCCGCCGTAAGGCCGAGCCGGTCGAAGAGATTACGCCCGAGATCCAAGCTCGGGTCCGCGCCATGTTCCCCCTCATGTACGAGGAGCGGGGGATTGGCCTCGCGGCCCCACAGCTCGGCTGGAACGTGCGCCTCTTCGTGGTCAACATCAGCGGTGAGCCCGGCGACGAGTTCGCGCTGATCAACCCCGAGCTCGTGGAAGAGGGCGGGGGCACCTGGGTGCTCGAAGAGGGCTGCCTCTCGCTCCCCGGTATCCACGGCAAGGTCAAGCGAAACAAGCGGATCGTGATGCGCGGCTACGACCTCGACGGCAACGAGATCGAGATCGAGGCCGACGGCATGGTCGCTCGCTGCATGCTGCACGAATTCGACCACCTCGACGGGATCCTGTTCATCGATCGGCTGAGCCCGGTCAAGAAGCAGTCGATCAAGCGCAAGCTGCGCACCCTCGAGGAGGAATTCGCCACCGCCAGCGCCTGAGCGCGCGGAGCCGCTTCTGCCCCAGCCAAGCTTCACCCTCGGCGACCCGGCCCTGCCCGGGGCGTTCGACCGCCCCGCGGTCGCCGTGGGCGTGTTCGACGGCGTCCACCGCGGCCATCTCGAGGTGATCCGCCGCCTGCGCGAGCGGGCCGCTGGCCAACCGGCCGTGATCGTGACCTTCGACGAGCACCCGCGCACGGTGCTGACCGGGGACGGGCCTCCGCTGCTGACGGGCCTGGAGCACCGAGTCCGGCTGCTGGGGCGCGCTGGGGTCGACGGGGTCGTCGTCCTCCCCTTCCGCGAGGTCTCGACCTGGGCCGCCGAGCGCTTCGTCCACGAGGTGCTCGTCGAGACCCTCGGCGCGAGCTGGGTCCTCGTCGGCGAGAACCACCGCTTCGGCCGGGGCAGGGAAGGGGACCTGGCCCTCCTCGAGCGCCTCGGGGCCGAGCACGGCTTCAAGGCCGAGGAGGTCACGCTCGAGACCGGGGAGGGGGAGGTGATCTCCAGCACCGCGGTCCGCGCCGCCCTCTCGGCGGGCGACCTCGAGCGCTGCGCCGAGCTGCTCGGGCGACCCGTGGGCTACCTCGCCCCCGTGGCGCGCGGCGACCAGCGCGGGCGGACCCTGGGCTTCCCGACCGCCAACCTGGCCCTCGATCCACGGGTCGCGACCCCGCCCCGAGGGGTCTACGCAGCCCGGGCCCGCATCATCGAGGGCGAAGACGAGGGCCCCCTGCTCCCGGCCGTGGTCAACGTGGGGCGCAGACCGACCTTCAAGGACCACGACCCCGACCTCGCCGAGGTCCACCTGCTCGAGGGCGGGCGGGACCTCTACGGGCTCTCCCTGGAGGTCCACTTCCTCGAGCGACTGCGCGGAGAGCGCCGTTTCAACGGGCCCGACGAGCTCAAGGCCCAGATCGAGCGTGACATCGAGGCGGCGAAACGACGTCTATCCTCCGCCCCTGCTTGACGGGGGGAAGGGGTTCGCTATGCTCTGCGGACCGGCTGGACAGGTAGCTCAGTTGGTAGAGCACGTGACTGAAAATCACGGAGTCGGCGGTTCAAGTCCGCCCCTGTCCATATGAACCAGACACCCCGGGAGCTTCTCCCGGGGTGTCTTCTTTTGCGGGAGTCCGTCCGCATGTATCGCCCGCTCTTCGCCCTGCTGATCGCGCTGGTCGTCGTCTCGCAGAGCGCCGGCTGCACCGCGCCGCCGGTCGCGCCCTCGACGGTCCAGCCCAGCGAGGCGCTCCCCATCGACGGGACCTGGAAGCTCGGCGCGACCCTGTATCGCTTCGACCGCGGCCGCGTGATCGAGGTCGCCCGCAACTCGGTGATCTGGCAGGACCTGCGCCAGACGAGCCCGCTGCGCTACATGGCCAACCGCGGCAACGACACGGTCATCTACCGCGTCCTGGACGATCAGACGATCGAGGCCAAGGCCGGGATCTTCAAGGGGAACCTGGCGCGCGTCCGCCTGGAGAACCCCGAGTGGTTCGCCAAGCAGCTCCATGAGCGCAGGATCATTCCCGCGGATCCCCCAGCCAGCGGCGCGACCGGATCCGAGCCTTCGCAGCCCGACGCTCCCGAACAGCCGCAGCAGCGAGCCTCGGGCCGGACCTTCGTGCTGATCGTCGGGATCGACGACTACAGCAACCATGAGCTGACCGACCTCCGCTTCGCCGAGGCGGACGCGCGCGCGGTCTACCGCTTCTACGCGCAGGACCCCGCTAGCCCGACCGAGAGCGACCGCGTCAAGGTGCTGCTTGGGCGAGACGCCAGCCAGCGCGAGGTCCTGCGCGCGATCGACGACCACCTCGTGCGCAAGGCGACGCGGCCCGACGACACGGCGGTGTTCTTCTTCGCCGGCCACGGGCTCAAGGACGCCAAGGGGACCTACCTCGCCTGCTACGACAGCGAGCCCAACGGGCTGCTCTACACGGCGATCTCCGTCGACCAGCTGCAGAACCTGTGGCAGGAGATCGGCGCCAAGCAACGAATCGTGATCACGGACGCTTGCCACTCGGGTGGTCTCAAGAACCTGCGCGGCTTCGGCGGGGTCGGCAAGCGCGTGGTCCAACAGTCCGAAGGCAGCACGACCCTCGTGATCGCGGCGGCCGGGGCCAACCAGCTCTCGACCGAGGACGCGCGCGCAGGGCAGGGCGTGTTCACCGGCGCCCTCCTGCAAGGGCTGCGCGGAGGCGCCGACGCCGACCGCGACGGGACCGTGCGCGCCGGCGAGCTGCAGCGCTTCCTCCAGGAGGAGGTCAGCAGCCGCGCGCGCGAGCTCGGCGGCAAGCAGGACCCCGCGATCGAGTCCAGCGACCCCCAGCTGCTCCTGAGCACCCCGCCGCGCTGAGCTGACCGCTTTGACGGGGGGCCACGCGATCTCCTATCCTTCGCGCCCCACCCGGAGGTACGTCATGGGCTTTCTCGATCAAGTCACCAAGATGCTCGCCAGCGGCGGCGCGAGCAGCGGTCGCGCAGGCGCCAGCCCCGCGGGGGCCCTCGGCAGCATGGGCCGCTCGGGCGGCAAGGCCGGCATGGCGGCCGCGCTCCTCGGCCAGTACATGCAGGCCCAGCAGGGGACGCAGGCTCAGCAGCCCCAGGCCGCCGCGGCGCCCAGCGCGCCGACCCTCGACCCGCAGGCCAGCGCTCGCTGCTGCAACCGCGTCGCGCTGCTCAACGTCGCGGGTTGGCGGGACGGGGACTTCTCGCCCGCCGAGCGCTTGATCCTGTTCCGCTACGTCCTCGCCACCGAGGACCTCAGCGCCGAGGCCAAGGTCGAGCTGCTCAAGGAGATGGACAAGCCCCCCGAGCAGATCGGCGACTTCTGGCAGAAGGCCAAGGACAACCTCTCCCGCGAGCAGCTCTTCGCGAGCGACGCGCAGGCGCAAGAGTTCAGCCAGACCCTCGAGGCCCTCGTGAAGTCCGACGGCGCCCTCGACGAGAGCGAGGTCGCCTTCGTGCGCATGGTCCGCCAGACCTGCGGGCTCTAGGCAGGGCCTAGGCCAGACTCCCAGCAGGGGCGCAAGTCCGCGCCGCGCAAGCGGGGGCCGGTCCGCGCTGGCGCAGGACCGTTCACCGCCTACCGTGGCGACATGAAGCGATCGCAGTGGAGCCTCGCCCTCGGCTTGTCCCTCCTCCTCGCCGGAGTCGCCGCGGCCGGGGACGGGCTCGAGCCCTACCTGCCGACGGGGATCACCGAGCGCGCATTCCGTCAGGTCCTCGAGAGCGACCTGGGCTCGGGGCTCTCGGGGGCCGTCCCGGCCGCGCTCCTGCACGCGGTGATCGAGCTCGAGCCCGGGCGCTTCGGCGAGAGCCTCCCTGAGGCCTACGCCCGCTACGGCTTTCAGCGCCTGAGCGGGCGGGAGCTGCCGGTCGGGATCGTAGAGGTCCGTCAGCTCGGCGTCCGCGCGCACCAGTTCAACTGCCTGGCCTGCCACGCGGGCCCCGGCCGCGAGGGCGCCGAGGCGCGCCGGCTGATCGTCGGCCTGACCAACCACGAGATCGACTTCACCGGCTGGTATGCCGACGTGTTCGGGGCGCTCCGGCGCCTGGGCGAGCGGGAGGCGCGCGGGGTCGGGGTCACCCCGGGCAGCGGCGAGGTGCGCCCCGCGACCCGCGCGCTCTACGTGGCGCAGGTGGCCACGCTCCTGCGGCGGGCCGCTCAGCGCGGGCTGCGCAGAGTCGGTCGCCGCCTGAGCCCGACCGAGCGGCTGACCTTGCTCGCGATGGCGAAGAACGTCACCGACGACGTGATCGCCGGCAAGACGAGCGGGCCGGGAGAGGACTACGGGCACGGGCGGACGGTGGTCCTGCAGGCCTACCGCTCGCTGCGCTTCGGCCTCCCCGACGGCCCCTACGCGCCGGTCAAGCCGCCCGACCTGTTCGGCGTCCGCGCGCGCAAGACGCTCCTCTGGACGGCGTCCGAGCGCTACGAAGGGGCGGGCCTGTGGAGCGGAGGCCGGGACCCTCGTTCCCGGCGCCTCCCCGACGCGGCCGAGCGAGTCGCGCGCAACGGAATGCTCGTCCCCTGGATTCAGCTCGACCCGGTGCGGCGCAAGCCGATCGCCGACGAGCTGACCCTGCTGCGCTTCCCCCGCTACCTGCGCATGGGCCGGGTCCTGAGCCAGGCGACCCCGCCCCCGGCACCCGCCCCGCGCGGACCCGAGCAACAGAGCGCCTTCGAGCGCGGTCGGGCCGTGTTCGAACGCACCTGCGCGGGCTGCCACGGTCGCTACGAGCACCGCGAGGCGCCGACCATCGCGGGGGACGCCGGCCTCCTCGCGCGAGTCCGCGACTACCCCGAGCGGGTCCTGCCGGCGAGCGAGGTCGGCACCGACCCGAGCTACGTCTCCGCCAACGACGTGGACTTCCGCGCGGCCTTCTTGGGGACGACCCTCGGCCAGGCTCGCCTCTTCGAGCCCCAGCTCAGCCGCGGCTACGTCGCCCGCCCGCTCTACGGGATCCGCCTGCGCAGCCCCTACCTGCACAACGGCAGCGTGCCTTCGCTGCGCGCGCTGCTGACCCCGCCAGCGCAGCGTCCGCGCGGGTTCTACGTCGGGCCCGGCGTGCCCTACGACCCGAGCGCGGTGGGGCTCCAGGCGCTCGAGCAGGGCCAGGGTCCGCCCCGGGCGCGCTGGCGGGACACGACCCGCGCCGGGAACCGGGCCAGCGGTCACCCCTTCGGCACCCGCCTCCCCGCCGAGCGCAAGGAGGACCTGCTCGCGTATCTGCGCCGGCTCTGAGCCGGGCTGGGAGCTTCAGCCCAGGTCTGGCACCCAGGCCGGCTTCTGCCGCTTGCGCGAGCGCGGGAAGCGGACCAGGAAGGCCTGGGCGCGGCCCAGGAAGGCGCTCCACTCGGCGCGCGGCACGGGGGGGATCGCGAAGGTCAGCTCGTCGAGCTGCTCGAGGGGCTTGCCGAGCGCGCGCCCGAGGGCCGGCATCGGGAGGAAGTGACTCGGGGGGGCGCCCTCGAGCTCGAGCCACTCCGGGTTGCGCAGCACGCAGGGGAACTCCGACGCGAAGCGGGCGCTCCACCAGCGGTCGCCTCCCTCCTCGTTGAGGGTCGGCAGCACCTCCTCGAAGCGCTCCAGCCCGATCAGGTGCGCCGAGCGGTTCAGCACGCGCAGCAGCGTCCGGGCGGGGTCCTTGGAGTCGATGCAGGTCTTGGTGACCTGCGCGCCGAGGTAGAGGTCGCGGATCCCCGAGAGCGTCAGGGTGCGCTTCTCGCTGGCCACGAACTGGAAGGCCTGCTTGCTCTGCTCGACCCACTGCTTCCAGAGCCGCTGGGGCTCGGCCAGGGCCAGGACCGCCTCCGGCGGCTGCTCGACGCCGTCCGGGCAGAGGACGGGCTGCATCTCGTCCCGCCCGAAGGCCGAGGCCAAGCAGAGGGCCAAGCCCCAGTCGGAGGGGCTGGCGCCGTGCGGGACGCCGATCGCGACCCCCTCGGAGGTCCGCTCCAGGATCGTGCCCACCAGGGAGCCCGGCCGGAGCCAGGCCCGGACCGAGACTCCGGGGCGGAGCCTATCGGGGGCTCCGCCGGGCGCGTCCCAACCCAGCTGCATGGTGAAGAACGCCCCCGCCATGGCGCCGATCCGGTCTCGATCGACGACACCGCCAGGGCTGAGGGCGACGAAGAACCATTGAACTTCCACGAGCCTGGCTCAACCGCCCGTCAGGACGCGCAAGGGCCCCGAGCCGGGGCCGCCTTCCCGCTCGTCGTCGGCGCCTTCGCGTGAGCGCGCCTCCAGCTCGTCTGCCAGCCGGCGCCGCTCTGCCTCGGCCTCTTCGAGCGCGGCCACCGCCTCTTGCTCGACCCGCTTGCGCAGGACCCGTTCGGTGTTGGTCGCGTCCTTGGCGCGCACGTTCTCGTCGTGGCGCAGCTCGACCTCTTCCTGCAGCTTGGAGCAGCGCTCCTCCGCCTCGAGGAGCTGCGCGCGCAGGCGCTCGAGCTCCTCGCGCGCCGAGCGGGTCTCGCCGCGCTCCAGCTGGAGGGCTTCGACCGAGACCTCGTGCTCCTCCTTGAGGTGGCGCAGCTCGGTCGAGAGGCGCGCGCGCTGCAGGCGGGCGGTGCGCGTCAGCTCGCGCTCGCGACGGAGCTCCTCGCGCAGCTCGTTGGACTGGGCCAGCTCCTCCTCCTTCTCGGCCAGGGCCAGCTCGAGGGCGCCCAGCTGCCGCTCGAGGTCCTCCATTTCGCCTTCGCGATCCTCCAGCGCCCGGTGGAGGGCGTCTCGCTGCATCTCGAGCGCGTCGACGAGTCGCTGCTGCTGGCGCACCCACGCCGCGCCCTGCTCGAGGTCGCTCAGCGAGGCCTCGGTGGTCAGCAGCTCATCTTCGGCTTCCTGGACCTGGGCCCAGGCGCGGCGGAGCTCCCGCTGCGCCTCACGCAGCTCGAGCACCAAGGGGTAGTTCTCCTCGTCCTGGCGCTCGTCATCGGCGCCAGGCGGACAGACCAGGTTCCCGAGCCGGCTCGCGGCGCCTTGAACGCGGCGAGCCACTCCCAGCTTGTCCCGCAGGGCGGCCAGCGCGGCCTGCCCCTGCAGGATCGCCTGGAGCATCGTCGCGCGCTCGGCGAGGAGCTCGGCCTTGGCCTGGCGGTCGGCGGCGAGGTCGGCCAGCTGCGCCTCGACCTGAACGCTGAGCGCCTGCTCGACCAGTCGCGCCTCGGCCAGGCCGCGTCGCGCCTGAGCCAGCCGCTGGGCATCCGCCATTCGCAGACGAGTGCGCTCGACCTGCCATTCGGCCTCGGCGTGCTCCAGCTCCTCGACCCGCGCGCTGAGGCGAAGGATCTCGTCGGCGTGATCTCCCGCCGAGCGCCAGGCGTCCCGGAAGCCCTCCTGGGTCTGCCGCAGCTCCGCCAGGAGCTCATCCTCCCGCGCGGAGGCAGCGTGCAGCGCCTGGGCCAGGCGGGCGTTCTCGGCCGCCAGCTCGTCGTTGCGAGCCTCGTAGCGGACGAGCGCCTCCTCGTTGGTCTGGAGCAGCACCTCGAGGGAGGCCATGCGCTTGAGCCCGTGGCCGCGCTCCAGGCGCTCCACGATCCGCTCCAGCTCGATCAGCCGCCGCTCGCGGGCCCGCTCCCGCCGCTGAAAGCCCTCGCGCGCCTGGCTCAAGGAGCGCTCGTGCTCCTGCTGGTTGGCGCGCGTCTCGGCCCGGGCGCTGGCGAGCTCCTTCTCGAGGCGGAGGACCTCGCCCTCGAGGTCCTGCGTCCTCGCGCTGAGGACCTCCTGGCTGACCTCGCTCTCGACCTGGTTCGCCTCCAGCTCGGCGCCGCGACGACGCGAGTCGCCCAGCTCCTCGCGCAGGTCGTCCACCCGCGCCCGTTCTGCCGCGAGGTCCCCGCGCAGGGTGTCCGCCTGCTGCTGGAGCTCGCTCATGGTGCGGGTCAGCTGGCGGTTGTTCTCCCGCGTCCGCTCGACGCGGGCCCGCTCCTCGAGGAGGGCCGCCTCGAGGCGAAGACTCTCCTCTCGCCAACGCTGCTCAGCGTCGCGGAGGGTCCGAACCAGTCGAATCAGGTGGTCGGGGCGTTGAGGATCGCCGTCCGTGCTCACGAGCACATGCTAGCCCCTCAGGCTCCCCCTCGACACGAGCCGTGAATCTTGGCCGAGAACATTGGACCGCGGTTCCCAAATCCCGTGAACCGCATCCGAATCGACTCACGTCAACGAACGACTTGTGAGCGCGAACCTCTCGGCACGAGTCCTGCATTAGAGGTCTTCAGCACGCCGAGTCCAGCCGCAGGCTGTTCTTCCGAGCGACCCAACTTCCTTCCTTCCTTCCAGCGATCCGCCTCGTCCCCCTCGGGACGAGGCGGCTTGCTGTACGGGGCTGAAATCGGGGTCTGGAGTCAGGGGAGTCAGGGTCTATGGCGTGCCCCTGCGCAGCGCGAGGAGGATCGCTCCGGGTTAGGCTGCCTGCATGAGCACCGGACCCATCGTCTTGATTCGGCTGGGGGAGCCCGTTCTGCCCTCCCGCTCGCGGCTCGGGCCCTACGAAATGTGGTTCCAGCGGGCGGTCGACGAACCCCTCGGGGTGGTCGACCTGCGCGACCCCGAGCAGAGCGTCCCCGAGGACGCGGCGGCGACCATCGTCATGGGCTCGCCGGTCTCGGTCTACGACGACCACCCCTGGATGCCGCGCGCTCTGGAGGAGGCGCGCAAGCTCCTCGCGGGGCCCAAGCCGACGCTCGGCGTGTGCTTCGGGCACCAGCTCTTCTGCATGGCCCGCGGCGGAGAGGTGACGCGCAACACGCACGTGGAGGTGGGCACGATCGACGTGTTCCTCAACCACAACGCCCAGGGCGACCCGCTCTTCGGGGGGTTCTCCGGCCGGCTCCGGGTGAACGCCAGCCACGACGACGCGATCCGCCGGCTCCCCAGCGAGGCGCCCCCCACCGTCCTCGGCGGGTCCGACCTCGATGGCAATCAGGTCCTGCGCTGGGGACCGCGCGCCTGGTCGGTGCAGTTCCATCCCGAGATGCGCACCGCCGAGACGCGGCTGGCCATCGAGTGGCGCACGCCCCGGATCACGGAGGAGGGTGGCGACGCCGCGGCGGTCGCCGAGGCGGTCGACGACGCACCTGATGGACTTACGCTCCTGCGCAGATTCGTGGAGATCGTCCGCAAGGCGTGACGTGCCTCCGCGAAACCAAAGGAGTTAGCTCAGCCGCCTAGGCATCAACCAGAGTTGACGATCTGGGCCTAAGGTCTTGGCCGCGCAGACCGATAGGGGTAGTAGAGACAGGACCCCCGGTCATGAGCACGCAAAACAGCACCCGTCGCTTCCTGCGAGCACTCGTCGTCGCCGTTCGTAACGGCGCTCAGTCATTCGCGGACTACTACGAACGCGAGCACGACCCGCTGACCCGCGATGGCCTGACCCACGTGTTCAATCGGCCGACCTTCGACCGTCGGATCAAGAAGCTGGACACCTACTCGCTGATCCTGCTCGATATCGACGACTTCAAGTCGATCAACGACACCTACGGCCACGCCGTGGGGGACCAGGTGCTGCGGGCCGTCGCGGGTGCTCTGCGCCTGACCTCGGGCGACCGCGTGTTTCGCATCGGCGGCGAGGAGTTCGCCGTGGTCCTCGTCAACTGCAGCTCGAACGACGCCAGCAAGGTCGCCGAGCGGCTCGTGCGCCGCGTGCGCGAGGAGGTCGAGATCGACGGGCGCCCCGTCACGGTCTCGGCGGGCGTGGCCTGGGCCGGCCGCCCGGGCGAGCACGAGCGGGTCTACCGAATGGCCGACCGCGCGCTCTACCACGCCAAGCTGAGCGGCAAGGACCGCGTCTCTCGCTACGAGATGACCCGGGTCGCCGCCTAAGGGACCTTTGGTCCCTTAGATAGAGCAGCGAAGGCGGACGGGCTGCCTGGGGGGGTCGGTTGGCGAGATCGCCATGAAGTCCACCCGTTTCGTTCAATGAGGGCGGCCGGGGGCGGGTCCCTTCGCGAGAAGGACATGGCTTCCAACCCGGGTCTGATCTCCTGCTCTCCGACGGGTCTTGGACGGCGACACGCTGCCTTCACGCTAAGGGATCACGGGTCCCCTAGAACCAGCGCTCGCCAGACTCGGGCTGCGGCTGATCCGGCTGCGCCTGCGGCTTGCGCCCCGGGAAGCGCGCCACGACCGTCAGCGGCTGCCCCTCCCGGGTGAGCTCGATCGAGACCGCGCCGCGGGCCGCGCCGACCGCCTCGCGCAGGTCCTCGAAGTCGCCGATCTGGCGCCCGTCGAGGGAGCGGATCCGGTCTCCAACGCGCAGGCCCGCCCGCGCGGCGATGCTCCCCGCGCGCACGACCTCGACCGTGACGCCGTCGTCGGCCATCGTCACGCCGAGCTTCGCCCGCCCCTGGCGCTTGCGGTTGCCGAAGAGCAGCCGGAACTGCTCGGCCAGCATCCCGAGCCCCGCGCTGGGGACCTTTTGATAGCGGGGCGCCCGCTCGGCGTCCGCGGCCTGCACGGCCACCCCGTAGGCGAAGCGCGCGATCTTGACCACGCCCGCCACGTTGACGAACTCGGCGTCGTCGCTGGGGCGGTGGTAGTCCTCGTGCAGGCCCGTGAAGGGCACCAGGACCGGCACGCCGCGCTTGTAGAAGGGGTCGTGGTCGCTGTTGGCGTTGAGCCCCTGCTCCTGCTTCAGCGGGAGCCGGAGCTCGGCGTTGGCGCGCTCGACCCAGCCCGCGAGCAGGTCGCCGGTCTTGACCCCCGCCAGGCTCAGGGGCTCCTCGTCGAGGCGCCCCACCATGTCGAGGTTGATCATCAGCGCGACGCGCCCGCTGATCGAGGGGCTGCGCACCCAGTGGCGTGAGCCGAGCAGGCCGCGCTCCTCGCCGTCGAACCAGGCGAAGATCACGCGTCGCTTGAAGCGCTGCTGCGTCGCCGCGAAGGCGCGCGCGATCTCGAGCACGGCCACGGTGCCCGAGGCGTTGTCGTCGGCGCCGTTGTGGATCTTGCCGCGGCCCCGCCCGAAGTCGAGCGAGCCCTGCTGGTAGCCCAGCCCGAGGTGGTCGTAGTGGGCGCCGATCACGATCGCCTCGTCGCTGCTCCCGTCGCCAGCCCACTCGGCGACGACGTTGCGCAGGGCCTGGTCCTGCCCCCGGAAAGGCTGGAAGTAGCCCTCGCTGCCGGCCGGCTTCAGGCCGATCTCGCGGCACTGCGTCGCGAGCCAGTCGCCCGCCAGGCGACCGCCCTTGGCGCCGCTCCCGCGGCCCTCGAGCTCGTCGCTCGCCAGGTAGCCGATCCCCGCCTGGACGCGCTGGGCGGAGACCGCCTCGGCGCCTTTGAACTCGGCGGCCGAGCTCGAGCTGGCGAGCGTCCAGGAGAGGGCGAGCGCGGAGAGGAAGAGGAGCGAGGGGCGAGCGCGCATGGGGAGCCTCCAACGAGTCCCTCTACGCTACTCGCCCCGCGCCCGTTGGCGGGCCCTCAGACCTCCAGCGAGCGAGGCTCCAGCGTCCCGAGGTCCGTCCAGCCCTTGGTCTCGCCCTTGGCGCCTCGGCGCGCGACCTGATCGGCCGTGCGCAGCGGGTCCGGCACGCGGCACTTGCCCGGCAGGTCCAGCACCAGCGCGGCGGCCTGCTCGAGCGAGACGAGGTGCCCTGGGCTGACGTAGACCGGCTTCACGCGGGTCGCCGTGCGCAGGACCCAGCCCACCGCCTCGCCCTCGAGCTCGACGGCCTGCTTGCCCCCGCGCCCCTGGCCAGGCTCACCTTCGTAGCGGAGCAGGGTGCGCTTGGCGCAGCCGATGCTGGGGACCTCTCCGCCCACGCCCACGTAGCAGGCCACGCCGAAGCGGCGGGGATGCGCCAGGCCGTGCCCGTCGATCACGAGGACCTCGGGGGTCTCTCCGCGGGCGCGCAGGGCGGCCAGCGTGGCCAGCAGGACGGGGCCTTCGCGGAAGCAGAAGGCGCCGGGGACGTACTCGGCGGGGACCGGGACGCGGGCTCCGTAGCGGCGCTCGTTCTCGCCCGCGCGGTGCAGCACCGCGCCGACGTGGCCCCACTCACCCTCGTATTGGACGTCCAGCGCGAGGACCCGCGGGCGCGCGGGCAGCAGGGCGGGGGCGCGGGGGATCTGGACCCGCTGGGCCAGGCGGCGTTGGAAGGCCTGGTCTGCTGGGTCGACGCGGGGGGCTCGCTCGTCGCTGGTCGTCGTCATGCTCCTCGGACCGCGCGCAGCGAAGACGCTGTCAGCGGCCCAGGGGTTAAGCTCGGGCATGCGCTCAGCTGCCCTGTTGTTCATTCTGACCTGCGCGCTGCCCGCCCTGGGCAAGGACTGCGGCCGGCTCCCGACGGGCAAGAACCCGACGATGCCCGAGCTGGCCGCCGAGATCGCGCGCGCCTCGGCCAAGCACAACGTGCCGACCGAGATCATCAAGGCCATCGCCTGGCGCGAGAGCGGCTGCCAGCAATGGAAGCCCGACGGCAGCTTCGTCTACAACAAGACCGACTGCGGGCTGGGCATGTTCCAGCTCACCGGCGCGACCGCGCGCCAGTTCGACGTCGAGAAGCTGAAGGACGACTGGAAGTACAACCTCGAGTGCGGCGTGAGCGTGATGGTCCAGAAGTGGAAGCGCGCCGAGCGAAAGGGCCAGGTCCCGACCAGCCCCGAGTCCCGCCGGATCCTCGAGAACTGGTACTACCCCGTCGCCTACTACTACGGCGCCAAGAGCGAGAGCTACCTGGTCAAGGTCTACGAGCACCTCGAGAAGCGCCCAGGTCGGCTCCAGCAGCTCCTCGCGCGCGGAGTCAAGATCACGCTCCCCTCGCAGGTGATCGAGGGCTTCACCTTCGGCGACAAGTTCGAGGCCCTGCCCAAGGACGTGTTCCGCGACAAGGCCGGCAACGAGCACCGGGCGCCGACCCACACGGGCACGGTGGGCGACCCGCGCACGATGGCGATGCTCGAGACCCTGGTGGCCCGCGGGAAGAAGTACCTCGAGAAGGGCAAGACGAAGCAAGCGCTCAAGTATCTGCTCAAGGTGATCGAGGCCGACCTCGACACCCCCCACGAGGCCGAGGCGCGCGAGATGCTGAAGCCCGTCGAGGAGGCGGCGCGCAAGCTGCTCGAGGAGGCCAAGCAGCGCGGCGAGAGCGACCCCAAGGTCGGGCTCAAGCTGCTCAAGCAGCTCAAGAAGGACTGGAAGGGCCACCCGATCGGGGACGAAGCCGACCAGGCCTACGACGAGCTGCGAAAGCGCTGAGCCGGTGCAGCTGACCGGGCGCTCGATCTGCTGGAGGCGGAGCCGGGGCTCCGGAGCGGAATCGAGTGGGTTGTCCAACCCGCTGCCGTCGGACGCTCGTTCCCCCCACGACTCGCGAGCGCCGCTCTCTGCGCCTTTGCGTCTTGGCGCCTTTGCGTTGCAGGAGCAGTCGGAGCGCCGCTCTCGGGGCCACCTCCCTGCGCGAGGTCGCCCGCCATGGGAATGACCGCTGCGCTCCTCCGCGTCGGGTCAGAACAGCTCGATTGCATCGCAGCCACGCCCACGCTCGCGTTCGAGCTCGTGTGGCCCGAGCGCGAGCCCTCTGGTCCGTCCTCCCCCGTGCTGGACCTCGACAAGAACTGGAACGGACTTCACTACCTCATCACCGGAAGCGTCAGAGGGGGCCCGCAGCCGCAGTCCTCGGCGATCCTCGGCGGCGGAACCTGGGTCGGTGAAGACGATGCCGTCAAACTCCTGACCCCGAACGAGGTGCGGGAAGTCGCTGGCGCGCTGCTGGTGCTGACCTCCGGCGACCTGCTCCGTAACTGGCCGCCTGGCTTCTTCGCGCGGATCCGACTCTACTTTCACGGTCCTTACGACGAAGAAGCGCGGGACGAGCTCCTCGCGTTGTTCGCTGAGCTGAGGGACTACTACGCCGCCGCGGCCGAAGCCGGACAAGGAATGCTCCTCGTCCTGGCCTGAGGCGCTCCTAGCCGAAGCAAGGAGCGAGGGCGCTCAACCGCTCGGGGTCGACCCGCGCGAAGTCCGGCGTCTTGATGCTCGTGCCCACGATCGCCCCCTCGGCGTGCGCGAGCAGCGGTCCGGCCGTGTCGACCGACACGCCGCTGCCCACGATCACGGGGGTGCCCGCCGCCGCGGCGCGGACCTGCGCCACGCGCTCGGGCGTGGGCGCCGAGCCGGTCGCGCTGCCGGTCACGACCAGCGCGTCGACTCCCGCCGCCAGCGCGCGTGCCGTCGAGGCCTCGAGCGTGTCCTCGGGGTCGAGCAGCGCGTAGTGCTTGGGATGCACGCTCCCCAGCAGCGCGGCGTCGCCGCCGAGGCGGCTCCGCCAGCGGGCCAGGTCGGCCAGGTCGACGTCGACCTCGAAGGGGGGCACGTCGGAGTAGGCGTAGTCGCTGCGGACCCGGTCGACGAGCACGTCGAGCCACACGAAGCGCGCGCCGCAGGGGACCAGCGAGAAGGCGACCCGGTAGTCGTTGGGGAGCACGTTGACGCCGAGGGGGAGCAGGTCTTCGCGCGCCAGCTCGCGGACCACGACCGCCAGGGAGGCGGCGACCTCGGGCCCGACGAAGGGGCTCGGGCTGTGGTCCTTCCAGTTCTCGATCAGGGCGGCGTGGGCGCCGCCGGCGGCCAGGGCGCGCAGGTCGGCGCGGGCGTGCTCGACGACCGCCTCGAGGCCGGGCGAGTCGGGCTCACCCGGCAGGGGCGGGAGGTGGACCATGCCGAGCAGCGCCTTGCTGCCGGCCGAGCGGCCCGAGCTCCCCGAGTGGCTCTGCCAGGGGAGGGCCAGCTCAGTCGCTCGTGGGGACTTCGCCGTCGGTGACGCGGAACATGGCCTCGATCGGCTTCAGGGCGCGCAGGCGCAGCTCCTCGGGGACCGTGATCTCGGGGGTCAGGTCGCGCAGGCAGTCGCGGATCTTCTCCATCGTGTTGCGCATCATGTGCGGGCACTCGTTGCAGGCGCAGCCGGTGCTGGTCGGGATCTCGATGAACTCCTTGCCCGGCGCCTCCTTCTTCATCGCGTGGATCATGCGCGCCTCGGTCCCGATCAGGAACTGCGTGGCGTCGGACTCCTTCGCGTAGCGGAGGATCCCCGCGGTCGAGCCGATGAAGTCGGCGTGCGCCAGCACGTCCTCCTCGCACTCGGGGTGCGCGAGCACCAGCGCCTGAGGGTGCTTCTCCTTGAGCTGGATCAGGTGCTTCTCGCTGAAGATCTCGTGGACCATGCAGGAGCCGTTCCAGAGGACCATCTCCCGGCCCGTGGTCTTGGCCAGGTAGGCGCCCAGGTTCTTGTCGGGCGCGAAGATGATCGGCTGGTCCTGGGGGATCGCCTCGATGATCTGGACCGCGTTGCTCGAGGTGCAGGTGTAGTCCGACATCGCCTTGAGCTCGACGCTCGAGTTGACGTAGGTCACGACCACGTGGTCGGGGTAGCGATCGCGCCAGGCCTTGAACACGGCCGGGGGGCTGCCCTCGACCAGGGAGCACGAGGCGGCGAGGTCGGGCAGGACCACGGTCCGGGTCGGGTTGAGGATCTTGGCCGTCTCCGCCATGAAGCGGACCCCGCAGAACACGATCACCTCTTGCTCGCACTGGGCGGCCTTGCGCGAGAGGGCCAGGCTGTCGCCCACGAAGTCGGCGATGTCCTGGATGTCGGGGTGCTGGTAGTAGTGCGCCAGGATGACGGCGTTCTTGTCCTTGCGCAGCTGCTCGATCTCGAGCTCGACGTCGTCACGAATGGTCGTGGTCACCCTGTCTCCTCTCCCTGCTGAGTTCCCTCCCTAGAAGGGCGTCCCCGCGCAGAGCTTTCAGACTTTACGCGTTGTCCTGTCCCCGGGAAGGATCGCCCCGGGAAGGATCGGGTCGGGGGCGGAGGTCGAGCTCGGTGCGCTCGACCGGCGGCGCGGGCAGGTCGCGCTCGGTCCGGTCGAAGGGACCCGGCTCCCCCTCGTCGGAGTCGCTCAGCTCGGGCAGGATCGGGAGGCTCGTCTCCGTCGCCGCGAAGCCGTGGTCGTCGTCCTCATCGTCGTCGGAGTCGCTCAGGTCGGGCAGGAGGGGGAGCTCGTCGCTGTCGCCCTCGACGGCCCGAGCCCGGCGGGGACGGGTGTCGGGAGCCCGGGGGGTGGCAGCACGGCCCGCCTCGGTCGCGTCGAAGGGCCCGGGCGCCGTCCCGCTGGAGCGGGGGATCTCCGACGCGATCGCGGCCTCGCTGTCCAGGGGAATGATGAACTCGGGCTCCCGCCGGCGCGGCTCGGGGCGGCCCTCCTCCTCGTCGGGCGACTCGTAGGACTTGTGCTGGGCGAGGGCCAGGTCGAGCCAGTGGGCGGCGTAGAGGAAGCCGAGCACGAGGGCCATCTCGAGCAGGTGGAACTGGCGCACGATCGGCAGCGCCGAGGCCGCCTCGCCCGTGAGCTGAGCCAGCTCGAGCGAGGTCACCAGCGAGCCGAAGAAGCTCTGGCCGACGGCGAGCATCAGCTTGCTCGTGATCCCGCCCAAGACCTGCATCGCGAAGTAGACGAAGGGCAGCAGGAGGAGCACCCCGCGCAGGGTGCGCTGGTGCTGGAGCTGCGCCACGCCAGGGAAGAGCAGGCGCAGGAGGCGGATCGTGGGCGGCGGCTTGAGGTCGCTCTCGAGGGGCTCGAAGCGGTGCGGGCTGCTCACGAAGAGCAGCGCCACCAGGAGCAGCAGACCGACCGGGACCGCGAACAGGAACTCGTTGTGGTAGCGAGCCATCGCCAGGGTCGTGTCGTGCTGCAGCTGGAAGCGGTCGAGGGTGTCCTCCCAGCCCTCGGTCGGCTTCAGCCCGAGCACGTTGAGCATCAGCTTGTAGGGGAGGACGCGGCTCCACTGCTCGGTCGCGAAGAGCAGCCGGTCCCGGTCCCGCGAGGTGGGCGGCGGCGCGGCGGGCAGGGGGGGCAGGGCAGGGCGCTTGGCCTGAGCCAAGCGCTGGCGGGCCCAGAGGTAGCCCGCCCAGGCGGGGTCGAGCGCGGCCAGCTTGGCCTCGGCGGCGTCGATCTTGGCGGCGTCCTGCTCCCCGCGGGCGCGGGCCAGCTCCAGGTAGGGCTCGAGCTCCGCGCTGGCCTCCACCCGCCCGAGGGCCTTCGCGCGCCGCTGGCCGGGCTGGCTCTCGGCCCAGAGCAGGTAGTGGCGCGCCGAGGTCACGCCGAGCTTGAGCAGCACGTGCTCGAGGTCGCCCAGCTCCTCGCCCCGCGCCCGTCGCACCCAGGCCAGGGCGTAGATCGCCTCGCGCGAGGGGCTCTTGGCGATCAAGTGCCGCTCCGAGGTCCCCGAGCTCAGGTCGCCGCTGAGCATCTCGCGCGCCGCCGGCCGGTCCGCGAGCAGCACCACCTGCACGCTCGCCTCCTGGAGCGCGAACAGGAGCAGGAACACCACGTAGACCACGATCAGCGCCACCTTGTCGGGCAGCGTCAGGTAGGCAGGCAGGGCGTAGTGGGCCCGCACGGTCGGGCTCTCCCACCACAGCTTGAGCCGCGCCCAAGCGCTGAGGAAGCCCAGCCGGCCCAGGTCCCGGATCGAGTGGCGGCGGTAGCGGAGGAGCAGCAAGAGCAGCACGCCGATCACGACGCCCACGAAGATCGGCTGGAGCCGGATCGCGTGGTCGGCCCGGGCCAGGTTGAGCACGTTCAGCCCGGCCAGGCCCTTGCGCGGCCGCTGCTGGGCGAGCGCCGCCGGCAGCGCGGGCGCGGCGGACTCGACCTCGCTCCGCTGGCGCCCCGCGAGGCGGAGCGCCTCCCGGGCCCAGCGCCCGTCGCGCAGGTTCGGCGCGAAGGCGTCCCGCCAGCGGGCGAGCTGGTCCGCGCGCTCCCAGCGCTGCTGGTAGTGGCCGCAGCGATCGGCCCAGTCGGCGAGCCGCCGCCCCGGATCGAGCTCGCCCCAGCCCGCCCACTCGGGCAGGAAGGGTCCCTGCTCCCAGCGCTCCACGAGCGCCAGCTCGAGCCCCTGGTCCGCCGCCTGCTCGTAGCCGTGCGCGTCCAGGAAGCAAGCCAGCTCCACGCGTCCCCGCGGGTCGAGCCCGGCAGAGAGCGCCGCCCGGCCAGCCAGCAGCGGGTCCGGGTCGCCGAGGCGCTCGCGGGCCGCCGCCTGGAAGGCCAGCAACCAGGGGTTGGGCGACCCCTCCTCGCTCGCGACGAAGGCGTCGCAGCGAGCCAGGATCGCCTTCCACTCGGCCTCCTCCGGGCGCCGCGTGGGCCGGTAGGAGACGCCCCGCCGCTGGATCGGGTCGAACCACAGGGCGAGGTCCGTCCGGCCCACGTAGAAGGGCGTGTTGCGCTTGCGGCGGCGCTGGGGCGGGAAGGGGTCTGCGGTGCGCAGCCCGTAGAGCAGGTGGCCCTGGGCGCCCGCGAAGAGGGGCTTGCTGACCCCCGAGATCCGCGACGGCTCGAGCTCCTCGGGGGAGAGCCCCTCGCTGGCCAGGACCACCTGCGCCCCGGCTCGGGGCGGGCCCTGCTGGAGCCCGAGGTCAAGCACCTCGGCCGGATCGGGGCGGAGCTCGATGTAGCGCAGCTCGGAGCGCGGCGGCGGGGCGCCCTCCTCGGGGGCAGGCTCCTCGGCCCCTGGGCGGAGGCGCTCGAGCGCGATCAGGGTCTCGAACTCGGGCAAGCGCGCGACGGCCTCGCGCCGGAGCTGATCGCGCCAGGCTTGCGGGTCGCGGCCTCCCTGCAGCTCGCCCTGGAGGTCGAAGGCGAGGACCGAGGAGGCCTCGGACTCGGCCCCGAGCGCGACGCGCACGCTGACGCCGCCCCCAGGCGCGTGGTCCACCCCCAGGACGAGCCCCGGCAGGCGGCGTCGCGCGAGGACCGCGCCGTCGCGGATCCGCAGGCGCACCACGAAGCGCAGCCAGCCGACGACCAGGGAGCGGCCGTCGGGCGCGAGCAGGGGAGGGGAGGGGGGGCCCAGCTCGCCGAAGCGGCTGCGCAGGATCGGGCGGGTCAGCTTCTCGCCGGGGAGCGCGAAGGGCGGATAGGTCCAGCCCGCCGACCCCGCGGGCGCGGCGACCACGATCCGCCCGCGCTTGTCCTGGGTCAGGCTGGGCGGCGCGTCGGGGAGCGCGCGCTGGGGAGTGGCGGTGGCGGTCAGCGCGTCGCGAGCCGCGGCGAAGCGCCGATCGGCGGACTCGCTCCGCCGCGCCGCGAGGGCGCTCAACAGGGGCAGGTCGAAGGGAGTCGGCGGCCCGCTGAAGGCCGCCCGCCAGGCCTCGACGCGGGCCTCCTCCTCGCGGGTCTCGCGGGCCCGCAGGGCGAGCACGAGCTGACGCAGCCAGGCGGCCCAGGGGTCGTCGGGTTGGAAGAGCTCGCTGACGGTCGCGGCCAGGTCGTTGACGCTGATGTCGTGGGGCGGCGCCCGCCCCAGGCTGGCCAGGAGCGCCGCCAGCTCCTCGCCGCCGAGGGCTTCGCTCCCGCCGGCCTGGGCCGCGAGGAGCGCTTGCTGGAGGGGGCCAGGCCCTTGGGCCGCTGGCAGCGCGGCGATCCGCGCGCTGACGGCGTCGGCCCGCGGCAGCTCGGGCAGCGCCCCGCACACCCGCGTCAGGGCCGGATCCAGCTGGAGGGTCCCGCACAGCCGGGCCGCGTCGGCCACGGGCCCGAGCTTGGGCGCGGCCAGCGGCGCGTCCGGCTCGGGCTCGTCGAGGCTGGCGCCCTGGCCGAAGGCGTAGGTCGCCAGCGCGGCGGCCAGCGCCAGCGGGAGCAGGACCGCCACGATCACCGAGCGGTTGCGGACCAGGTAGCGGCCGACCTTGGTCGTCAGGCCCTGGCGGCGCGCGCGAATCGAGGCGCCCTGGCTGTAGCGGTCGAGGTCGAGCGCCAGGTCGAGGGCGCTCGGATAGCGGCGCCACTTCTCCTTCTCGAGCGCCTTGAGGCAGATCGTCTCGAGGTCGTAGGGGACGTCGGGGCGGAGCTGGCTGGGCGGCGCGGGGTCCTCGACCAGGACCTTGGCGATGATGTCGTAGAGGCTCTTGCCCGTGAAGGGCGCCCGACCCGCCAGGCACTCGTAGAGGCTGGCGCCGAGCCCGTAGACGTCGCTGACCGCGTCGACCTGGCGGAACTCGCCGCGGGCCTGCTCGGGCGGCATGTAGGGCGGGCTGCCCATGGCGACGCCGGTCAGGGTCAGGCCCGACACGTCGCTGAGGTCCTTGGCCAGGCCGAAGTCCATCACGTGGGGCTCGCCCTGCTCGTCCAGGAGGATGTTGCTGGGCTTGAGGTCGCGGTGGATCACGCCGGCCTCGTGGGCGTGGTGGATCGCGCGCGAGACCTTGGCCAGGATCTCGGCCGACTGGCCGGGGGTCAGCTGGTGGCTGCGCGCGAGGGCGGTCAGGGTCTGGCCGCGCACGAGGTCCATCGTGAAGAAGTGCTGCCCCTCGTGCTCGCCCACGTCGAGGATCGGCACGATGTTGGGGTGGCGCAGCTTGGCGGCGGCGCGGGCCTCGCGCTTGAAGCGCTCGATCTCTTCGACCCCCGCGTCGCGGATCGACATCACCTTGAGCGCGACGGTCCGCGCCAGCTCGCGGTGGACCGCCTCGTAGACGATGCCCATCCCGCCCTTGCCGAGGATCCGCACCAGCCGGTAGTTCCCGACGATCCGCTCCTCGCCCGGCTCCATTTGGCCAGGGAAGGTCGCGGTGTCGAGCAGGCTCTCGTCCTCCGCCGGCCGACGCGTGGCCGCCGCCCCGGTCGCGCGCCGCTCCTCGCTGCCGCTGGGCCGGTCGAGGGGAATGTCCCGCAGGGTGGCGTCCTCCGCCCGCGAGCTGCGGGAGTCGCTCGGGATAGCCACCTCCAGCGCGCTGTCCTTGCGCACCTCGAGCAGGGTCTCGGAGCTCTCGTCGGGGGTCGCGAGCGAGGCCACCAGGGGCGCGTCGCAGCTGGGGCAGCGCGGGTCCACGAAGTCGCCCGGCACGCTCACGTCCACCCGACAGAGCGGGCAGCGTCGGACGACCGGGGACGAGTCGGGCATAGGGGAGAGAGTCTACTCGCTCGAGCGCGAGCTAAGCCTCGAGCCACGCTTCGCAGGAGCGACGGAAGCGCTCGCAGATCGTGAGCGGCGCCGGCTCGACCACCAGCTCGATCAGCCCGTCGAGCTCGTTCAGGTTCCCTGGCCAGCCGTGGCCGGCCAGGAGCGCCAGGTCCTGCTCGCCGAGGCCGCCGAGCAGGCCGTGCTGAGCCAGGCGGCGCTGAATCAGCAGGGGCAGGTCTTCGCGTCGCTCGCGCAGAGGAGGGAGCTCGAGGGCGGCCCCGAAGCGGTGGCCCCACGCGCCGCGCGAGCGCTCGGGCGTGCAGCCGACGATCAGGCGAGAGCGGGTCCGCCGCGCGGCCTCGGCGACGCGACCGAAGCGCTCGCCTGGGCAGGCGTCCTCGACGTAGAGGAAGCCGCCGCGCGGGAGGTCCGCCAGCTCTCGCTCCAGCACGATCTCGGGCATGCTCTCCCAGAGCACCGTCCAGCTCGGGCTCCAGGAGGGCGCGCCGAAGCCGAGCACGTGGAGCGTGTTGGCCGCTGCGTGGTGGCCCGCCCCCTGCTCGCCGACCAGGAGCAGGTCGTCCTTGGTGCGCGACCAGCGGAGCAGCCCCGCGCGCACCCGGCGCGCGCCGTCGCTGCGCCCGACCCAGTCGCTCAGGGCGGGGTGCCAGGAGAAGAGCAGCGCCTCGGCCTCGGGCAGCCCCGCGCAGGCCAGGCGGTCGATGAGCGGGCCGAGGAAGAAGCGCTGATCGGCCCCGTCGTCCCCCAGGTCGCTGAGGGCCTCGACCAGCTGGCGCCCGAGGGCGGGGTCGGGGTTGGCCAACCAGGTGTCGACGAGCTGCTCGAGGACCTCCTCGGCCAGCTCACCGTCGCCGAGGCGGAGCGCCACCTCGTAGGCGCCCCAGCCCGCTCCCGGCGCGCGGGTCGCGCGCCAGATCTCTTCGTAGGCCCGGTCGTCGGGGTCCATGCCCCTGTTGTAGGCGAAGCTGCGCGGGAGGGCGTGCCTCAGCGCGCCTGCTCGCTGGCGCGCGCGGGTCGGCTCGAGGCGTTGCCGAGTGGAAGGGCTCCGGCGACGTGGGGCAGAGCAGGGAAGGGGCCGGAGCCCCCGGGCTCACACCGCGGCGGGATCCGCGAGCTTCAGGCCGCTGATCTCGTCGGGGAAGTTCTCCTTCAGGCGGCGCTCGACGCCCATCTGGAGGGTGGCCACCGAGCTGGGGCAGGTGCCGCAGGCGCCGACCAGGCGGACCGCGACGATCCCCTGCTCGATCGCGACCAGCTCGATGTCCCCGCCGTCCTGCTGCAGGAAGGGGGCGACGTCGGTGACGATGAAGCGCCCGACCCGCTCGAAGAGGGTGTCGCCATCGCCGTAGTTCTTGGCGGCGCCCGCCTTGGGCTTCTCGAGCGTGCTCAGGATCTCGCTCACCTGGGGGGTCAGCTCGTTCCAGGGGGTGCCCTTGGTGCGGGTCACGGTCACGAAGGTGTTGAGCTGGAAGACCGACTCGACGCCCTCGAGCGCGAGCACCTTGCCGAGGGTCTCGGGGACGTCCTCGTCCTCAGCCGTCCAGGTCTTGCTGGCCGCGCCGAGCGAGAAGGCGAGCACGAACTTGCGCGCGTCCGGGTTGGGCGTGTCCTCGACCCGGAGCACCACCTTGGGCGCGGGAGGCTTGCCGCCGGTCAGCGAGAAGCCGCTGGAGGCGCCCTGGTCGAGGTAGTCGATCCGGAGGCCGTCGAGGGTCGCCTCGTGCTCGGCCTCGATCACCATGTTGATCCCCTCGGCGGTGAAGGCGAAGTCGCCATCATCCTGCTGGTCGAGGGAGAGGCCGAACTTGCCGTCGTCCTCGACGAGGATCCGCACGACGGTGTCGGAGGGCTCCTCGCTCAGATACTCGTCGAGCTTGGTCTTGGCGAGGTCGGTCAGCTTGACGGTCGTAGCGGTGTCGCTCATGGGGGGCGCTCTCAATTCGTACCGTTTTAGGTCGCTTTGCTGGTGGGAACCTACCAAGGCGTCTGGGGGCTGCCAACCGGCGGAGCAGGAATGGCTGGAGGCTGGGCCGAGAGGCTAGTCCAGGAGCGGGGCCTCGTCCGTCCAGGCGCTCAGGTAGCAGCCCTCGCGAGCCTCGATCGACTCCAGGAAGGCCGCGAAGTAGTCGTGACCGGAGAGGGTCGCGCTGTCCCCAATGACCAACAGGAAGCGGCGGGCGCGGGTCAACGCCACGTTGAGGCGGCGGATGTCGGCCAGGAAGCCCAGCCGGCCCTCCTGGTTGCTGCGGACGAGGTCGAGCACGACCGCCTCGCGCTCCTGACCCTGGAACCCGTCGATGGAGCGGACGCTCAGGCCCTGGGAGCGCTCGTCCTCGAGCAGCTCGCGGAGGAGGCGCACCTGCGCGTCGTAGGGCGCGATCACGGCGAGGTCCTTGGGCGAGAGCCCGCGGCTGAGCAGGCGGCGGACCTCGGCGGCCGTCCGCTCGGCCTGGCCTGGGTTCCGCGTGCTGGGGTCGTCCTCGTCGCGCTCGTCGTCCCAGCCCTTGCCCGCCGTGTCGAGGAAGTGCAGCGGCCCCGGACGGAGCGGGTCCTCGCGCACGCCGAGGCCCGCCAGAGAGTGGGCGGCGACGTGGTCGGCAGCCTGGAGGCGGCCCTCGTACATGCTCTCGGAGGGGAAGCGCATGATCTCGCGATGCATCCGGTGTTGGACCTCGAGCATCCGGCAGGCGTCCGGCTGGGCCAGCCGGAGGCGCTCGAAGAAGGTCGTGCCGAGGCCGAGGCGCTCGGCCTCGCGCGAGATCACCGTCGGGGGGAGCTGGCAGGGGTCCCCGGCCATGACCACCTTGTCCCCGCGCGAGAGGGCCGCGAGCGCGACGGGGTCCACTGCCTGGGTGGCCTCGTCGAGGACGACCGTGTCCCAGCGCAGGTCGCCGAGGAGCTCGGCGTCGGCGCCGGCGCTCGTCGAGCAGATGACCGGGGTCGAGGCGAGGATCGCCTTGCGCGTCCGCTCGATCTGCTGGCGCGCGTCGCGGAAGAGCCGACCCGCCTCGCGGCCGAGCTCGCGCCGCTCCTCGCGTGAGCGCGGCTTGCGCGTCCAGCGCGCCTGATCGCGCTTGAGCGCGTGCGCCTCCTTGAACCACTCGCGCGCGAGCTTGGTCTCCTCCGACTGCTCGAGGAGCGTGCCGAGGAGGCGCGGCTCGAGCGAGTCGGAGACGCGGGCGGGGTGGCCGAGGCGCACGATCTCGACGCCGGCCTCGGCGAGGCGCTCGGCGAGGTTGTCCACGGCGAGGTTGCTGGCGGCGGTGGCCAGGACGCGCTCGCCGCGGGCCACGAGCTGTCGGACGACCTCGACCAGGGTGCGGGTCTTGCCCGTGCCGGGAGGGCCGTGGATCAGCGCGAGGTCCCTGGCGGCGAGGGCGAGGGCGACCGCTTCGCGTTGGGGCGGGTTCAGGTCCGGGTCGAAGGGGGCTAGGGGGGTGGGTTGGCTGGGTTGGGCGGGTTGGGCGGGTTGGGCGGGTTGGGCGGGGTGGGCGGGTTGGGCGGGGTGGG
>CALDQK010001254.1 GCA_937911525.1 uncultured bacterium | reverse complement strand
CTACTCCTTCGGGCAATCCACCGACGACACCCAGCTCGCGCGCGAGCTGCTCCAGTCCTGGGTCGAGCTGGGCCGCTTCGACCCGGCCGACTTCGGCCGGCGGGTGGGCGCGATCTTCAGCGAGGCGCGGATCGTGGGGCGCGGGCGGGCGACCGAGGCCGCGGCCAAGGCGCTCGCGGCCGGGACGCCCTGGGATCAGGCGGGCACGCACCAGCGCCTTCGCCGCCGGCGCCGGGACTTAGGGCTCGCCCTAAATCCAGAAAATTTCTGGGCGTCGCTTCCTTTTCAGGGCGGGACGACCTGGGTCGCATTGGGACGCAATCGACTGGGGTCCCGCCCCAAGTCCTGCGGCGCAGCTCGGCTCCCGCCGATTCTGCGCAGGTGTGCCAAAGCGGCCGCGATTTGGGCCGCGAAACCGCCCTCGAACCTCCTCGTTGAGCCAACAACTCAAGGGAGGAAGCTATGAGTTGGCAAGCAGTTGGAAGTGTCTTGGGTATGGGTGTCGTGGTCGGCAGCCTCTCGGCGGCCGTGCTCGGTCCCGACCCCGTCGTCATGGAGCACCGCGCTGAGGTGACCCCCTCGGTCTCGGTCGTCGCGGAGGCCGGTCCGGTCGCGGGCGGCTCCGCTTCGTCTCAGGCTCAGGGAGGCGTCGTCACGCAGGCCGCGACCGAGCTCTTGCCCCCGGGCAAGGCGGCGCTCGCCGCCAACGCGCTGACCTTCGGTCCGGCCGCGGACGGCTCGAGCGGCTACGGCTTCGAGCCCGATCCGATCGGGACCAAGATCGGCGGTCACAAGCTCGCCGCCGACAACGTCGACGCCCGCGGGCTGAGCTTCGACGCGAGCAGCAACACGCTGCACGTGCTCGACGCGAGCCGGCGCTCGATCTTTAGCTACGCCTACGACGCGGCGAACGAGAGCCTGGGCGCTCCGAGCGAGTGGAGCCTGCCCTCGCTGGGCGGGGTGAGCTGCACGAACGCCCGCGGGCTGGCGCGCACCTGCGAGGGCGGGCAGGAGGTGTTCTACGTGCTCTCCTGGGCCGGCGCGGTCACGACCAAGGTCCCCCTCGCGCAGCAGTCGCCGGCGCTCTTGTCCCAGGGCGGCGACCTCGTCGCGAGCAAGGTCGCTCGCCTGTGGCGCTTCGAGCCGGCCACGGGCTGCACCAGCTACGTCGACCTCAGCGCGGGTCCCTACGGGATCGGCGCCAAGGAGGTCCTCGGGCTCACGGCCCACGAGGGACAGCTCTACGTCAGCTTCGACCCCACCGGCTACCTGAGCTTGCAGAAGCGCGTCCGCCGCGGCGTGCTCCGGCTGGACCTGGCAGACTGGTCGCTGCTCCAGGCGGGCAGCGAGCTGGCACGGATCAAGCACATGCCCTGCTCGGGGCGCGTGGTCGAAGAGGACGACGGGGTCGAGGTCGTGAGCGCCTCCTACGGGCTGTGCGTGGTCCACGTCGAGGGCGTGCCCTACCTCTACGGCAGCGTGGGCGAGAAGGACCTCTACGCGGCCGACCTGGCCAGCGGGCGCGGGCTCTTCTCCTTCGGCCGCCCGAGCACCTCGGGGACGCGTGAGGACCAGAGCGTGTGGGGCCTGACCTTCGGCGCGGGCGCGCTCTGGGTCGCGACCCGAGTCGAGGGCGCCGACCGGGTCGAGCGGGTCAACGTGACCAGCGGCCTCGACACCCCCGAGCTGGGCGAGCGGAAGATCCGCGCCCTCAGCATGCGCGTCGCCTCGACCCCCGAGTCGGCTTTCCCGATCGACCGCGGCGTCGTGCGCCACAACTTCTGCGAGCCGCGCCGCGACCGTCACCAGGGCTTCGACGCCACCTCGCTGCGCGTGATCAACGAGGCCGGCAGCAACGCCGAGGTCCTCGACGTGGCCCTCAGCGTGGCCAGCGACCCCGACGCGACCCAGCACCTGACGCGGGTCCGCTACACCGGCACCTCCGAGCCCTACTACGCGGCGCGGGTCGAAATGAACACCTGGGCCCGGGATCAGCGCCACTTCGTCTACCCGCACCGGGTCAGCAAGGCCGACGCCCCCGGTGACGGCTACACCAGCGACGACGAGACCCTCTACGAGCTGAGCGACACCCACGCCTACGCCTGCTTCGTCCAGCGCGTGCGCGACCATATCGAGGCGGTCTACGGGGTGCCGGCCGACATGGAGAACCCCTACTGGGCGGCGCGCAACGTGGTCGAGTACATGCTCGAGACCTACCACTACCCCAACCACGACCTGGGCTACCGCAACCCGAGCGACCCGGCCAGCGGCCACTTCGAGAACAACCCCGCCAGCCGCAAGGTCGCCCTCTCGGCGGGCCCCCGCGACGGCGACGAGATCATCTCCTGCTCGCCCTCGAGCGTGCTGGTGGCCGGCGTCATGCGCCACCTGGGGATCCCGGCCCGCTGGATCGGCTCGACCCACCAGCGCTCGACGGGCGGTAAGGGCGAGGAGCACTGGGACCTCGACGGCGACGGCTTCATGGGGGAGGACGAGGAGGCCGAGGGCGCCAACGGGCACCGCTGGGCCGAGGTGTGGCTCGGGCCCCACTACGGCTGGCAGCTCTTCGACGGGACCCCGAGCGAGCCCACCGACGCCAACTACGCCGAGGCGCCCGACCCCAAGGCCCAGTGGAAGTTCATGGGTGAGTGCGCTGGCCCGGTCGAGGACCACCGGCTCGTGCTGACTACCTCCTCGGGCAAGTTCCTCGCGACCTTCGTCGACTACGAGCCGGCCGCGGGGATCGGCGGCGACCAGCGCTACAACCTGCGCGGCCGCTACGAGCACCCCGAGCTGTGGAAGTCCTCCAGCCACCGGGTCCGCTTCAGCAACCCCTGCTCGCTGGAGCTCACCGCCACGGGCACCTACTTCGGCCGCACCGTCGAGGCGAGCTGGACCCTGAGCGGCCCCTGGAGCCTCGACCCCGAGGCCGAGTTCGACCTGGTGCTCGAGCGCTACACGGCCCGCAACGGCGACCTGGAGGAGACGACGACCGTCGAGCGGCGGATCGCCTACGACGCGGGCAGCTTCGCGGCGGACCTCAGCGGCGAGCCCGCCGGCTGGTATCGGCTCAAGCTGGTCAAGCGCGGCGACTCGGCGACCGGCGGCCGCAGCGGCTGGTTCCAGCTGCGCGACCTCCAGGCGGGGCGGCTCGACAACCCGCCTTCGCTCCAGCTCGACTCGGGCTCGCAGCCCAGCTACCCCGGCCAGCAGGACCCGCCCTCGCTGCAGCTCGACTCGGGGCAGGCCAACAAGTAGCCACAGAGTCAGCAGGGCCAGGCGGGAGGCGGAGCGATCGCTCCGCCTCCCGTTTTCCTTGGGGGGGCCGCTGCGCGGACCCCCTCGGCCCGTCCTTCCGTCTCGTCCTTCCGCTCCAGCCCGCTGCGCCCGAGTCAGCCATTGACTAGATTCGAGCCATGCAGAAGGAAGGCCTGAAGCCGCCTCCCGGCCCCGCGCCGGAGCCCGAGCCGCGGGAGGACGTGCGGGCCGCGCAGAGCCCGACCCGCTGCCCCTACTGCCACGACTCGATCTCGCTCGGCGAGGAGGGCTGGGTCGCCTGCGAGGGTTGCCTGGCCAGGCACCACCAGGCCTGCTGGGGCGAGGCCGGCGCCTGCTCCGCCTGCGGGGGCCAGCGCTCGCTGGTGCGCGAGGCCGGTCAGCAGGCCGCCGCTTGGGAGGAGCGCCTGCGCCAGCTCTCGCACGACGCGGGCTTGCCGAGCCAGGTCGGCCAGACCTGGAGCCGGACCCCCTATCCGCTCCCCCGCCCGGAGGAGGGAGGGACCGCTCGCGCCCTCTTCGGCGCAGGGCGCTGGGCCGTGAGCGAGCGGCGGGTCGAG
>CALDQK010001253.1 GCA_937911525.1 uncultured bacterium | reverse complement strand
GGAGTCATGTAGGCCGGCGTCCCCAAGAGCTCACCCGTGTGGGTCAAGCGCTCGCGCTCGCGACCGCCGACGCGGGCCAGGCCGAAGTCGACCAGGACGGGGCGGCCCTCGACGAGGACGACGTTGTCGGGCTTGAGGTCGCGGTGGAGCACGCCGCGGCGGTGGGCGTGGGTCAGCGCGCTCGCGAGGTCGGCGATCAGGAGCGCCGCCTGCTCCGGCTCATAGGGCCCCTGCTGCTTGACCCGCTCGGCGAGGGTCGGTCCCTCCAGGAAGTCCATGGCCAGGTAGGGCTGTCCGCGGGGCGTGATCCCCGAGCCGACGTAGCGGACCAGGTTCGGGTGAGCCAGGTCGGCGCAGGCGCGCACCTCCTCGCGGAAGCGCAGCAGGCCCTCGCCGCCGCTCAGCTCGCTGTCGAGGAGCACCTTGAGCGCGACCCGGCGTCCGCTCGGGTCCCGGGCCTCATAGACGACGCCCATGCCGCCTCGGCCCAGCTCGCGGACTGTCTGGTAGGGGCCGATCTGCAAGGGCGCCTCCGCGCGAAGAGCCCGCGCATCCTACGGGCAGGGTCCTCGCTCAGCGGCGCAGAGCGTCGACGATCCCCTCCTGCGCGGGCCCCCCGCGGGGAGCCGCCGCGAGCTGCGGCTCCGGGGTGCGCGGGGCGCGCAGGTCGCGCTCGATGAATCCCTCGGCCTCGACCTCGGCGGCGGCGGCCTCGATCAGGGCGCGCAGCTCGGGGTCGCTGGTGCGGGCGGCGAGCTGCTCGTAGAAGCGCGCCTCTTCGGCGTAGCTGCGCTCCCGCAGAGGGGCCGCCTCGGCCTGCGCGGCGCGGACGCGCTCGCGGTGGCGCTCGAGGGCGGCCCGCTCGGCGGGGGTCCGCGCGCTCCGCTCGAGGTCGGCCAGCAAGAGCTCGCTCTGGGCGGGGAGGGCGAGGGCGGAGCCGTAGTCGTCCAGCGCCTGGCCAGCGAGACGGTCGAAGCGGGCCGGGTCGGCGCCGCCCTCGCGCTGGCGGCGGATCATGGCCAGGTCCTGGCGCGCCGCGGGCAGGTAGGCCAGCGCGCGCTCGGCGGAGCGGGCTTGGCGCAGGTCGTTCAGGGCGCGCTGGAGGCTCTCGGGGTCGCGGGCCCCCGCGACGGCCTCCTGGGCGTCTCGCACCCGGCTGCGGCGCCGCCGGCGGTCGTTGGCCTGCTGGATCGGCTGCTCGAGCGCGTGGGCGGTGGTCAGCAGGCCGGCTACGTCGAGGACCGCCAGGCCCACCTCGACCACGGTCAGGCCGATCGCGGCCACGCGGCTGCCGGGGACGGGGGCGACGGCCAGGCCGGCCTTGATCGCGGCCGTCGTGGCCAAGCGGCGCACGACCGCGCCGCCGAAGCGGCGGGCCAGGCGCTTGGCGCCGCTCCAGAGCGGCTGCGCGGCGGCGAAGGCGCCGGCGGTGATCCCCAGGCTCTGGGCGTCGACCTCGCCCAGGCCGATCCGGGCGCCTTCGAGGTCGCTCAGGTCGCCGCGGGCGATATCCCCGTAGCTCAGGCCGTTGAGGTCGACCTCGACGGCGCTGGTCACGGTCAAGGCGCCGGCCAGGACGAGGTTCTGCTTGAGGGCTCCGCCGAGGCGGCCCGCCAGGCCCGGGGTGCGCGCGGCCAGGGCCTCGCCGGCGCGGACCGAGCCGTCGAAGAGGGCCAGCCCGACCAGGAACTCGGGGGAGGTCGGGGCGCGCAGCGCGTCGCCCACGGCGTCGACGTCGCCCTGAGCCGCGCCGCGCGCGGCCTCGCTGACCACGATCCCGCCGCCGAAGCGGCCCATGTTGCCCGCGTAGCTGCCGCCGGCCTGGGCGGCGCGGCGGGCGCGGCTGGGGGCGGGGGTCTCCTGAGCGGAGAGGGGCAGGGCGCCGAGGAGGATCAGGGCGCCGGCCAGGGCGAGGCGGCTCACGCGCCCTCCTTGTCGCTGCGCACGCGGGTCTCGAGGTGGACGCGGGACTCGGCGTCGGCGCCCGGCCCGCCGCTCGCGGTCCAGCGCAGGCGGAGGTCCAGCCGCCGCTCGCCCTCGAGGTAGCGCAGGCGGAGGCGGACCTGCGCGCGGAGGGTCACGCCGTGCCCGACGCGGCGCTCGCCGCTGCCGGTCACGAGGACCTCGCGGCCCTCCTTGCCGAGGCGGGGCCGCAGCTGGAGGTTCAAGACCAGGGGCTGGCCCGCCACGACCAGGCGCACCTGGCGGCTGCCGGCGCGGGCCTGGCGCAGGTCGCGCGCCAGGGGGCCGAGCAGGCGCGGCGCGCCCAGCCAGAGCAGGTCGTCCAGGCGGCCGCGGAAGGCGACCGACTCCTCCTGGCCGCTCACGCTCAGCTCGCCCTGGAGCTCGTCGGCCTTGGAGCCCCTGACCCGGAGGTCGGCGCGGGTGACGATCCCGTCGCGCACGCCTTGGTCGAGCTTGTCGGCTTCGCCCTGGAGGAGGCGCAGGCGGGACTCGACGCGGTAGCGCTGAGCGCCGTCCTGGGGGGCGTCCTGGGCCGACGCGCAGGGCGCGAGGGCGAGGAGCAGGGCGAGGGGGGCGAGCGATCTCATGGGTCTTCCTCCAAGGGCCTTCCGCGCCTCAGGGCGGGGAGGGATCACTTCGGGAGCTGGTTCGTCCTAAGTCCTTCTCTTACCGGCGCGTCCGGCGCTGGCCGCGCTGGCTCTGGGGGAGCTGGCGCTCCAGGACGCGCGCGGCGCCGCTGCGGACGGGGCCGCCGTCGCGCCGAGCCAAGGCCTGGTTGGCTTGGGTCGCGCTGGCGCCGGTCAGCGCGCTGAGCAGGGCCGCGCGGGTGTAGGGCGGGCGGACCTCGACGCCCCGGCGGCGGGCCTCGGCGAGGAGCTGGGGCAGGGTGCGGTTGGCCAGCTCGCTCAAGGCCGGCCGGCCGCCCTCGGCGCCGCTGCGGAAGCGGCGGGCGCTGGGCTGCTCGACCTGGACCAGGGCCTCGCGGAAGCTCTCGAAGCTGGTCGCCTCGACCACTCGCCCGTCGGGGAGGTGAATCCGGGCCCGGTCGCCGGCGCGGTTGAACTGAACGTGGTTGCTGAAGCGCGCGGTCTCCTGCACGGCCCGCTCGGCCTCGCGCACCACGTCGATCTCGAACACCTGGGGGTAGCGCTCGCGCAGGGCGTCGAACTGGAGCTGCGTCATGCGCTGGTTGCTGCCCTCCTGGCTGCCGAAGGTCGCCCGGAAGGCCTCGCGCAGCGTCTCGCCGCGGCCCATGCGCTCGGCCATGATCTTGAGCGAGCCGTCGCGGGTCCCCTGGTCGCGCCGGTCGAGGGCCGTATGCAGCGCGCCCTCGAGCCCCTGGACCATGGGGTAGGCGCGGCCGACGTATTGGCGCACCAGCTCGCCGTGGGGGCCGTCGAGGCGCACGGCCCCGCGCTCGAGCGAGCGGATCTGGCTGTCCCAGGCCCCCTGCCACCAGGAGCCCGCCGCGCCGGGGCCGTTGTGGCCGACGTTGGCCCGCTCGACGCGCTCGATCGTCTCGGCGCTCAGCCCGTATTGGCGAGCCGTCTCGCGGAAGATCCGCCGCCCCGGCACTTCGTGCAGGAGGAAGGCCTTGAACATGGCGGCCCCGCGGGTGGCGGGGTTGCGGTATTCGTTGGGGAAGAGCTCCTGCGCCAGGGCGCTCATGTTGGCGCCGTTCTTGCCCAGGTCGGAGAACAGGATCCCGGCCCGCGCCACGTCCGCGTCGATCCCGCGCCGGCGGAGGTCCTCTCGCCGCGCGTCGACCGCGTCGAGCATGCGCCGCACGTGCTCGAGGTTCTCGCGCGCCGCCGGGCTCTCGCCTGCGGCGGCTTCGTATTGGCGCAGCCCGTCGCGCATCACCCGCTGCAGGCGGGCGCGCTCGGCCGAGGAGAGCTCCTGGGCCGCGGCGGGCAGGGCGATCAGGAGCAGCAAGGCGGTCGTGAGGGTGCGCATGGGATCTTCCTCCACGAGGTGTGCGCACCTCGCGCGGGGGCTGGATCAGTTCCGTTGGGGAATCGCGCTAAACCGACCGCTCACAAGCGCTTCGGCCTTCACGCCTCGTCGTCCCCTGGTAGCGGCCAGCGGGCGGGGGGTTACTCGAGCATCCAGATCGAGCTATCTCGAGGCGCCACGGAGGAGGGCCCGAGAAGGTGTCCGCCTGGGTCGGCTCAGCCTTGCTTGCTGATCTCGTCCGCTGCTCGGCGAGTCACGCGACCTCCACGCGAGCCTGCCCGGAGCGAGGCTCGTGCGTGCGGCCGATCCGGGTCGGGGCGACCCCCTCGGCGGCGCAGGCCTCCAGGAAGACCGCGCGCGAGTCGGGCTCGAGCGCGACGAGCAAGCCGCCGGAGGTCTGCGGGTCGCAGAGCAGGTCGCGGGCGCCGGCGCCCAGGAAGACCTGCTCCCCGTAGCTCTCCCAGTTGCGGCGCGCGCCCCCGGGGACGCAGCCCTCGGCCAGGTAGTCCGCCACGCCGGGCAGGGTCGGGACCTCGTCGGCTTGGATCGTGGCGCGCACGTCGCTCTCCGCGCAGAGGGCGGCGAGGTGCCCGAGCAAGCCGAAGCCCGTGACGTCGGTCATGGCCCGCACGCTCGGCAAGGTGCCGAGGCGAGCCCCGACGCGGTTGAGGGTGGTCATGAGCTCCAGGGCGGCCCCGCGGTGCTCCTCGCGCAGGCAGCCGCGCTTCTCGGCGGTGCTCAGGATCCCTACCCCGAGCGGCTTGGTCAGCCACAGCTCGCAGCCGGGCTGCGCGCTGCTGTTGCGCTTGAGGTGCTCCAGGCGGACCCGCCCCGTCACGGCCAGGCCGAAGATCGGCTCGGGGGCGTCGATCGAGTGTCCGCC
>CALDQK010001252.1 GCA_937911525.1 uncultured bacterium | reverse complement strand
GGAGGGCCTGGACGACCCGCCACAGCTCGACGGCCTCGAGCGCCTCGCGCAGGTCCTGCAGGGTGTGACCCTGGCGGCCCATGCGCAGGTTCTCGGCGATCGTCCCGGCGATCGTCTCGCCGCCGCGGGCGAGGGCGACCTGCTCGCGCATGCTCTCGAGGCGCAAGGCGCGCACGTCCACTCCGTCGATCTCGATTCGGCCCGCCTGCGGAGTGCGCAGGCCGCGGATCAGCTCCAGCAGGGTCGACTTGCCCGAGCCGCTGGGACCGACCAGCGCCACGTGCTCACCCGGCTCGATCGTGAAGTTCCCGTTGATCGAGTGGCTCTGGGGGAAGCGAAAGGCGACCTGAGCCAAGCTCAAGCTGGCGGGTCCGCTGCCCCTCGGCACCACCTCGCCGCCGTCGCGCTCGAGCGGCAGGTCCACGAGCTTGCCGACCTTGGCGACCCCGGTCAGGAGATCGTAGACGCTCTCGACCTGTCCGCCGAGCTTGGTGATCGCCGCCACGACCAGGCTCACGATCAGCCAGGACGCGACGAGCTGACCGAGCGAGAGCTGCCCGATCTCGACCAGCCACCCGCCCAGGAGCAGGAGCGCCGTGCTCGCCAAGACCTGGAGCCCGATCGCGCCGAGCAGCTGGCGGAGCACGACCCGGTAGTGGTCGGCCCGACGCCGCAGGTAGGTGCCGGCCAGCGCGTCCGCCCGATCCTGGGCCAGCTCGCGCCCGCCCTGCAGCCGGAACGAGAAGGGGTGTCGGGTCAGCTCCTGCAGCCAGTCCGCGACGCGGTACTTGGCCTCGGACTCGTCGAGGGCGGTGCCGACGCCTCGGCGCCCGAGGCCGAACAGGATCACGAGCAGCGCCGCCAGCAGGAGCATGTCGAAGGCGAGCAGCGCCGGGTGGTAGAAGGCGAGCACGATCAGGCCCAGGGTCGCGGAGAGCACCGCGGTCAGCCCGTCGAGCATCAGCTTGGCGAGGGTCTTTTGAATGTTGACCACGTCGAAGAAGCGGTTGACGAGCTCGGGCCCGTGCTTCTTGTCGATCGAGGCCAGCTCGATCCGCGGGAGCCGGTAGGCGAGGTCGGCGACGAGGCGCACGAACACGCGGCGCTGCAGCAGCTCGGTCACGTAGGCCTGGAGGGCGTAGAGCGCGCCGCCCAGGGCGAGGCAAATCATGAGCGCGAGGGAGAGCACGATCACGGGCTGGAGCAGGCCGCCGAAGGCGACCGTGTTGACCAGCGCCTCGACCGCGACCGGGGTCGCCAGGTTCAGCACGCCGACCGCGATCGCGAAGAGCAGCACCGCCTTGAGGTCGCGCCGCTCGGGGCGCAGGAGCGCCAGCAGCCGGCGCCAGGGGTTGGGCTTGTCCCCGTAGTAGGCGACGTCGGAGGCGGGCAGCGCAGCCTGGGCCAGCGCGAAGTCGGGGGCGTCGTCGTCGCTCAGAGGCAGGGCGCTGAAGGGGACCCAGCGCACCTCGTGCTGGGGGCGCTGCCCGTCGTCGGTCACCGCCGAGCGCGGCGGGCGCCCCAGGCGCAAGGCCTCCGACCCGCCCTCGTGGACGAGCCACCAGCCCTCGCGGGCGCGCAGCACGAGCGGCGAGTCCGGCTGGACCAGCCGCGCCGCCTCCGCGGGGGTGAGCGGGGTCGGCACCAGCCGGAGGCCCAGCTGCGTCGCCGCCTGGCGCATTTGCTCCCAGGGGTCGCTCGCCGAGGGGGTCGTCTCGCGCCAGGCCTTCTTGAGGGCCAGCGCCTCGACGGCGACCTGGTGGCGATGGCAGAGCGCCTCGAGCAGGGCGCAGGCCTCGGCCTCGTCCCAGCGCAACGCGTCCTCAGCCTGGAGCGGGCGGGCTTCGTCCTCTCCGGGCTTGGGGGTCTCGTGGGTCATGGACCTCTCCGAACACTCATGAGGGGCTCACGCTCGAGGCGCTCGAGGGCGTCTGCGGTCAGGCGGAGCCGAGGCGCCAGGCTACCCCTAGTCGGGGCGCGCAGGTGCAGCACCACGTGCTCACTCTGCGCTGGGCGGTAGATCGCGAGCTCGTCGCCCCCCTCGAGCGCCAAGACCTGGACGGGCTGTCGCAGCTGCAGGTCCTCGCGCTCCCAGGCGCGCAGGTCGTGCGCTTCGGCCGGCTGCAGCGCCCCCGCCAAGGCCGCGCACGCGCGCGCCTCCTCGAGGGCCTGGGCGTCGCCCGGCTCGCCCGAGAGGCGGAGCAGGTGCTCGCGCAGCTCGAGCGCCAGCGCCCACTGCCCGCGCCTCTCGGCGTGCCGCGCGCGGGCGCGCTTGATCTTCAGGTAGGTCGCGCGCAAGCCGGCGTCCCCGGGGCGATCGAGGAAGGCTCCCTTGGCCACCAGCAGGGCCTCCAGGTAGAGCCGGTCCGCCTCACCCGGGGCGTCCCGAGCCACGGCGCGCTCAGCCGCCTCGGCCAGCGCGCTGGCTTGCGCGCCACGCTGCTGAATCGCGCGCAGGTGCCCGAGGTGGTCCACCCCCAGCGCCAGCAGCGGCAGGAGCCCTAGCGCCAGCGCCCCCGCCAGGGCCGCGCGCGGGCGGCGACGGGCTCTGCGCCACAGCCGCCCTGCCCAGCCTGGCTCGCGCGCGACCACCTGCTGCCCCGCGAGGTAGCGCCCGAGGTCCGCCGCCAACTCACCCGCGCTGGAGTAGCGGTCGCGCGGATCCTTGGCCATGGCCTTGGAGCACACCCGCTCGAGGTCCAGCGGCGCCTCTGGCGCGACCCCCCGCAGCCTGGGCGGCTCCGCCGAGCTGATCAAGGCCTGGATCAACTCGCTCGTGGTGCCCTGGTAGGGCAGAGATCCGCTCGTGAGCGCGAAGAGCATGGCCCCCAGCGCGTGCACGTCCGCGCGGTGGTCGGCCCGACTCGCGTCTCCGCGCGCTTGCTCTGGCGCCATGAAGGCCGGCGTCCCCAAGACCTCCCCGGTCACGGTCAAGCGCGCGCTGGCAGGACTCGGTCCGCGCTCTTGCGCGAGGCCCAGGTCGAGCAGGCAGAGCCCGCGCCCGGGCTCTTCGATCACGTTGCTCGGCTTGAGGTCCCGGTGCATGAGCCCTTGGGCGTGGAGGTAGTCGACGACGCGGGCCAGCTCCTCGATCAGGAGAGCCGCGTCCACGGGGTCGGTCGGCCCCGCCAGGAAGCGATCGCTGAGGGTCGGCCCCTCCAGCAGCTCCAGGACCAGGTAGGGGCGGGCAGCCTCCTCGCCGTAAGCGAGCACCCGGACCACGCCGGGGTGCCGGAGGCGCGCCGAGAGGGTGGCCTCGCGCCGAAAGCGGCGCTTCTGGCTGGGCGAGCGGCTGCGCGCCGCGGAGAGGACCTTGAGCGCGACGATCTGCTCCAGCTCCGGGTCCCAGGCGCGATAGACCGTCGCCATGCCGCCCTGGCCAAGGACGCCCTCCACCCGAAAGCGACCGAAGGTCTCCCCTCGTGCGAGCAGCTCCTCGGCGGGGCGGTGTCCGCCGGTGGAGGAATCCAGCAGGCGCTGCACGGTCTCGGTTTCGATGTGGGAGCCGAACTTCATATCCGAAGACTAGGCGCAGGGGTCGAGAAGCCCCAGGCGAAAGATTTGAGCCCTTGATTCGGTAAAAGTTGAGAGCTTCCTGTGGCAATCTGCCACAGGTCTTTGAGCGGGACCCCGCCCGTGGCAGGCTCGAGGCGTGAGCACGAGCGGCGAGAACCGAGCGTGGCGCTGGGGGGTTCCCCTGGGCTTGATCGCGATCCAGGTCGCGGCCTTCGTGCTGATCTTCGCGGTCTACGACCCGAGCGTGATCCTGGTGCTCGGCATGCTCCCGGCCCCCCTGCTCACGCTCTCGTTCTGCGTGTGGATCGCGCTCAGCGACGTCCGCGCGCCGCGCGGCCACCAGGAGAGCCGGCGCCTGCCGGCCTCCCCTGACGACCCCGTCAACGACTAGCGACCGAGGCGATAGCCCGCCTCGAGCGCCTGCTTCAGCCGCCCGATCACCTCTTCCACGTGACCGCGGGTGTAGGGGTCGAGGCTGAACTGGTCGGGGTGGTCGGGCTCCCGCTCGAGCAGCGCCTGGAGCGAGGCCAGGATCACCTTGGCCTCCAGCCGCGCCACCTGGCGCGCGGCGGCCGGGGTCGGCCCGCCCTCGCCCTCGAGGCACATGTTGATCAGGTGCCCGACGTAGTAGCGCTGCAGGTTGCGCTGGGTCGTCGGCACCGAGGGCTCGAGGACCGTGCCCTTGCCGCTGAAGGAGCGGGGGTCGAGCAGGTCGCCGAAGATCGTCTCGCTGAGGGTCGTGAACACCTCGGGCACGCTCAGCAGGCCCTCGCCCTCGTCGCGCTTGGCCTCGGTGTCGAGCAGGCGCGCCAGGGTGCCCGGGTTGATCAGCCCGTAGAGGGCCCAGCTCTGGATCCCCAGCACCCGGTCCAGGTAGGGGTAGCTGTGCGGCACGCTGCGGTCGTTGCTGCCCCAGTGGCTCCAGTGGCCCTTGCCGAGCGAGCGGAGCAGCTTGGGCGGCAGGTCGAGGCTGCCGGCGGCGAGCACGTGCTTGCAGACGAGCATCAGCGCCTCGCGCTGCTTCTCGTCCGCCACCGGCTCCAGCGGCAGGCGCCCGCCCTCGTCGCCCAGGTGGTGGCGCCAGGTGCGCTGACCGCCGACGAAGCGCGTCGCCGCCAGGGCCGCGCCCTGGTAGTCGTAGAGCAGCATGTCGACCGCGCGCCGCGCGTCCTGGTAGCTCTCGCCCTTGCCGACGGTCTTGGCGACCGCCTTGGGCAGCAGGCGCTTGACGAGCGCGAAGCGCTCCTTGGCGTAGACCAGCGGGTCCGCGCCGAGGTCCCAGCGCTGCACGTAGGGGTCGGGGCCGCGGGTGTCCTCGTCGGTCGCGTAGGCGAACTGCGCGCTGGCGACCTGCGCGATCCCCTTCTGGGCCTCGCTCTCGCTCGGGTGATAGCCCCAGCGGATCGCCCAGTGGTCGTAGGGGCCGAGGGTCTGCATGGTGTAGTGGCCCTGCCCCTGCTTGGGGTCGGCCGCCACGTTGACCGGGTTGTAGTCCATGACCGAGGAGCAAATGTCCCCGGGCCGCTTCTTCGAGTTGATCTGATCCAGCCCGCGCCAGGTCGAGGCGACGAAGTTGTGCCGCAGGCCGAGGGTGTGCCCGACCTCGTGCATGACCACGTCCTTGACGATCTCGTCCAGGAACTCCTGGGGGAACTTCTGGCTGCCGGTGCGCAGGGCGTCCTGCTGCAGGCCCAGGGCCAGGATCCCCATCCCGAGCTGGTGATTGACGCCCTCACCCAGCCCGCAGTGGGTGGCCTTGGGCGCGCTCCAGGGGCTGTCCCACTGGTTGGCGGTCGCGCTCTTGGTCAGCGCGTGGCCGAGCGAGAAGTGGGTGGGGTGCTCGCGCCACAGGCGCTGGACCTCGGGCGAGAAGAAGGTCCGCGGCGCCTGCTTGATCGAGAGCTCGTACTCGCGCAGGTAGGCGCGGACCATGCTCTCGTCGAACACGATATCGGCGTCGAGGATCTGCCCGGTCCAGGGGTGGACGCGCGAGGGGCCCATGGCGAAGCCGCGCTCCGACACGATCCAGCGGAAGAAGTTGTAGCGGACGTCCTCGGGGTCGAGGTCGTTGAACTCGGTCTTGGTCTGCTGGCGCACGACCATGGCGTTCTGCAGCCCGCAGGCGGCGAAGGCCTCGTTCCAGGCGAGGATCCCCTCACGCACCGCCTGGCGGAAGCGGTAGGGGACGGTCTTCTCGACGTAGAACACGATCGGCTGCTTGACCGGGCTCGAGGCCAGCCGGCCGTCGGCCTTGGCCAGGTTCCAGCGGTTGGCGAAGCGAATGAAGCGGTCGCCGCCGGCGGTCTCGTCGCTGAAGTCCTTGACCGCGGTCAGGAAGTAGCCGACCCGGTCGTCGGCCACCCGAGGCCGAAAGCCGCCGCCGCGGGGCAGGTTGGACAGGCTGTAGGCCAGCGTGGTGAAGCGCCCGTCGCGCCGCCCGTCGGGCAGGGTCAGCGCCAGCTCGACGTTGTTGGGGAAGAGCTTGGCCTGCTCGAGCATCACGACCGAGCGGTCGAAGCCCGCCGCCAGCCCGCCGAAGAAGGCCTGAGCCTGGCCGCCGAAGAGCGCCTTGAGGTCGACGACGGGGTTGCTCCCGTTGAGCCCCACGATCGGGACCTTGGCCAGCAGGCGGTCGGTGTAGGTCCGCTTGACCACCTCGGCGATCGGCTTGTTCGCGTTCTTGAGCCGGTAGCGGACCTCCTTCTCGATCAGGAGCAGCCAGCGGTCGAGCTGCTGGAAGGTGACGACCGTGTCGCGCCACTGGAAGCCGGCGTAGGTCGGCCCGCCGCGGATCGAGGTCGCGAGCAGGAGCGGCCGCTTGAGCGCGCCCGCAGGCACCTCGAGCAGGGCCTTGTCCTTGCCCACGTGGACGGTCACGAGCCCCTTGCGGGCCTGGGTGCCCTCGAGCGCCTTCTTGGCGGGCGG
>CALDQK010001251.1 GCA_937911525.1 uncultured bacterium | reverse complement strand
CCCTGGCGCGCGCGATCGTGCGCCACCCGCAGGTGCTCTTGCTGGACGAGGGCACCAGCGCGCTGGACGCCGCGACCGAACGCAAGGTCCAGGATGCGCTCGCGAAGGCCGCGGAAGACTGCGTGACCTTCGTGATCGCGCACAGGCTCTCCACCGTGCGCCACGCCGACCAGATCCTGGTCCTGGACCAGGGGCAGATCGTCGAGCGCGGCACGCACGACGAGCTGCTCGCGCAGGGCGGCCGCTACGCGCAGCTCGTGCGCGAGATGGAGCAGTAGGCGCGGGAGCGCGCGGGAGCGGACGGGGGGCGTGCTGTCGCTGACTCGAGAGCGCCCTGAGACTTCGCGCATCGAGTGAGGGCGGGAGGGGGTGCGAGAGCGACACTCGCGCGGCGCTCGATCGCCTCCGATTCCTCACGTGAGGAATCTCGCGAACGGTCGCCCGGAACCTTCCCCCCAGGGGAAGCTCGCGAAACGAACTGTCCCCCCAGGGGAAGCTCGCGAAACGAACCGTCCCCCCAGGGGAAGCTCGCGAAACGAACTGTCCTCCCAGGGGAGGCTCGCGAAACGAACTGTCCCCCCAGGGGAAGCTCGCGAAACGAACTGTCCCCCCAGGGGAAGCTCGCGAAACGAACCGTCCCCTTAGGGGAATCCTCGTATGAGGAACCGTCCCCCGGGGGAATCCTCGTACGAGGAATCAACCCGCGAACGCTACCCAGCGCCGAGCTCGCCTCACCCAGCCAGCCCTCGCTCCGCCTCCCAGTCGATGCTCGCTCTGTCCGCGCGCCCACGACTCAGCGAAGCATCACCCCTACCGGCCACCGGCCTACCGGCCCACCGGCCTACCGGCCTACCGGCCGAGGAGCTTGTTGATCCGAGCCCGCAGCTCGTCCGAGGTCCAGGTCGGCACGACCTCGGCGATGAACGCCTGCTCGTCGGCCTCGTCCACGTCCGTCGCCCCCGCGCGCAGATCGCGCTTGGCCACGGCGTAGGCCTCAGCCGGGTGCTTGGCCAGCTCGCCCAGGTACCCCTTCGCCCGCTCCTCGGCGTGCTCGCACACCTCGTCGAGCAGCCCCAACGCGCGCGCCTGCTCCGGCCCGTACAACCCAGCGTGCAGGATCACGGGCTCCAGACGCGGCACCACGTAGCGCAGCAGCTTCAGCAGCCGCGGCGGGAAGCGCAGCCCCAGCCCGACTTCGTTCAGCCCGATGCGGGCCTTCGGGTTGTTGGCCCCGACCTTGTAGTCGCAGCAGAGCGCCAGGATGCAACCGCCCGCGATCGCGTGCCCCTCGACCAGCGCCACCGTCGGGCCCGGGTATTCGAACAAGGTCGTCGTCAGCTCGACCAGGAGGCGGAGGAAGGTCTCCATCTCCTGCTGATCCAGGGAGACCACCTCCTTCAGGTTCAACCCCGCCGAGAAGGCGTCCCCCGCGCCGCGCAGGAGCAAGGGCGCTCCCTCCGCGGCGCGGATCTGGTCCAGCAGGGAGCGCATCAGCTCGCTCCCCAGCGCGTTCTTGCCGGGTCCGGCGATTTCGATCTCGATCATGGGCTGGGTTATACGCGCCCCAGCGAGCGGGCGCGATCCGCCGCTCAGGCCGAGCGCCGCTTGCGATCCAGGCGCTCCCGACCGCGCGCGTCGCGGACCGAGACGACCTCGGCCCCGCGCACGATCGCGCTCCAGCCGACCGGGAGCGCGAGCACCTGCAGCAAGCGCGGCTCGGTCACGACCAGCACGCTCAGCGGCGGCGCGCTCGCCCGCCGGACCGCCTGGGCGAAGCCGGGCGTCGAGGGGCCGATCCGAACCCCCGAGTCCAATCGGTCCACCGCGCCCACCCGCTCCACCCGGAGCTCCTCGGAGAACAGGCACTGGAGATCGACCCGCGCCCGCAGCAACAGGTCGTTGAAGCAGGGAGGCGCGCCGATCCGCGCGTGCAAGCGCGCGATCGCGCGTCCGCTCGTGACGGCCACCGTGACCTCCGGCACCAGGTCGTCGAAGGGTGATGCGTCCTCGCCGTAGTCCGGCTCGAAGAGCAGCCAGCCCTCGCCCGCGGGGTTGGGGCGCGCCAGGATCGGCGCCACGCCCAGCGAGAGCCGCAGCTCCTGCCCGAGGAAGCCGCCGGCCACGGCGGCCAGGGTCGAGGCGATCCCCTCCAGCTCCTCCGCGTCCGCGGCGTCGGCGCCGGGGCGGCAGCGGAAGCGCGCCCTGACCGGCTCCAGCCCCGGCGGGTCGAGCACGACCTCGCGCAGCTCGCCGGGGTCCACCGGACCCTCCGGGCGCGCCGCGTTGGCCTCCTCGATCCGCCCCTGGGCGCCGAGCGCCAACGAGAGCCCGCGCTGGGCCGGCCCGTAGCGACGCGCCACCCGCAGCGCGCCCCGATAGGCGGCTTCGGCGGCGGGGAACTGCCCCTGGCGCACCAGGATGTCCCCGCGCAGGCAGTGCGCGGCGACCTCGGCGGGGGCCAGCTCCAGCGCGCGCTCGAGGGCCACCAGCGCCTGCTCGCCCTCGCCCAGCCGGTAGAGCAGCCGCCCCAGGGCGAGGTGAGTGTCGGGGAAGTCGGGCTCGCGAGCGCAGGCCTCCCGCCAGGCCTCCTCGGCCTCACGCAGGCGCCCGAGGCGCTCGAGCACGCGGGCCTGGCTCAAGGGAGCGCGGCGGCAGCCCGGAGCGAGCGCGCCCGCGCGCTCGTAGGAGGAGAGCGCGTCCTCGAAGCGCCCCTGGCGGGTCTGGGCGTCGCCGAGCAGCCCCCAGGCTTCGTCGCGGAAGGGAGTCAGCTCGATGGCCTCCTCGGCCAGGGAGATCGCCTCGCTGAGGCGGTCGTCACAGAGGGCCTCGGTGGCGCGGATCAGCAGGTCGTCGATGGGGTTCACGGAGCCTCCAGCAGGGGTTGCCGAGGCTCTGGGGCACGGCGCGGGCCGGCCGCAGGTCCAGTGAATGCGTTTCGTCGCGAGGACGATGGGCAGATGTTGCCCACGGGGGTGCGTCCGGCTGGCTACACCCGCCGACCCACGTGGAGCTCGCGGTAGAAGTAGCTCCGGTCGAGGGCGCCCAGCTCGGCCGAGCGCTCGGCCTCCCAGCGCAGGTCCGCCGGCGCCGCCGCGCGCACGTCGAGGGTCGAGTTGAGCTGACGCACCGAGAGCAGCCCGCCCGGGCGGAGCTTGGCGCAGGCCCGCGCCAGGGTCTCGCGCGCGCTCTTTGGGTCGAGCCAGTCCAGCACGTTGCTCAGGTGGACGTAGTCGAAGGGGCCCTCGGCGCGCTGCAGCGCGTCCGCCACGAAGGCCTGCTCGCGCGTGACCTCGGCCGTAGGATGGCCCGCGGGGAGCTCGAGCCAGGGCAGGACGACCTCGGGCGGGAGGCGCCCCAGGAGCACGCTCCAGAGGTAGGGGTTCTCGCGCGCGGGGAGAGTCGGGTCGCGCAGGGCGTGCAAGGTCCGCTGGTGGAAGTGGGCGGAGAAGGGCTGGAGACGATTCGCGGTGGCGTCGGGTCCGAAGAGGGCCACGAGGCCGGGCAGCGCGAACACCTCCGCGAAGGCCCGCGCGAGCTCGGGCTCGAGCTCGGCGAGGAGCGAAGCCTGCTCGGGGCCCGTGGGCGCGAGCAGGAGCCGCTCGAGGGGAGCCGGGTCCCCGAGGGAGCGGCGCAGCGCGGCGAAGGTCTCCTCGTAGCGCCCGCAGCGATCGGGCCCGCGCTCGGCGAGGAGCGCGCTCGGCCCCAGGAGCGTCAGGTCGACCTCGCAGCGAACGCCTAAGGCGGCGAGGCCCTCGGCGCGCTCGGCGGCAGGGAGCGGGTCGTGCCCGAGCAGCTCGCGGCGGG
>CALDQK010001250.1 GCA_937911525.1 uncultured bacterium | reverse complement strand
GCGAGGCGGCGAACCCGCTGGGCGCGGGCGAGCTGTGGACCCACCAGAACGCGCGCGCCGACGTGGTGAGCGTCACCGACGCCTCAGGCGCGGTGGTCGAGCGGAGGTTCTTCGACGACTTCGGCAAGACCTACGACGAGACGAAGGCGCTCGCGGGGGCGTCGAGCGTCGGGAACCCGTATGGGTTCCAGGGCCGACGCTTCGATCCCGAGACCGGACTGTACTACTTCAGGAATCGCTTCTACTCGCCGGATACGGGCAGATTCCTGCAGCGCGATCCGGTGTGGGACGCGGGCAACCTAGGGGGACAGTACACCTTCGTGGGAGGCACCCCCGCTTCGCTCACAGATAGCTCAGGGCTAGCCGCGGAGCGGGCAGCCAAAATTAAATACATACAGTCCGAAATTGATCGAGTGACGGACTCTGCCTACTACAAGATCTTCGGGAGCTTCGATAGCCGCGAGCTTGAATACGTGTTCAAGCTCAAGAGAGAGCTGGAGTCGCTAAAGCGCACTGAATGGGCAGCAGACTTGCGCGAGAGGCTAGAGAAGACTGAGACATTCCGCCAGGTTTCATGGACCGCGCTACAGTTCCATCCTGGGGTGGCAATGGCCAGTGGTGCATACACCCTTGGCTCCGGAAAGACTGCCCAAGGTGAGGAGACGAGTCGCGCTTGGGGAGCGCTTGAAATCGTCCTTGGCCTTGCCGCCGGTTATGGAACAGGGTTCATGCGTGGACAACTTGAGAGAGCACCGTCGGGACTGTCTTCGATGGACGACGTTCGCCGTCTCAATGAGTCTAGGAGGGCCTTCGTCCTTGATCCGCCGCCGGTGCGCGCCTCTGGTGAAGCTCAGATTCGGTTCAATAAGAGGATGGGTGAATGGGGCGAAGTTCAGTCTGGTCGCCTCGCAGAAAGCCAAGGGCTGGAGCTGCGCGGCCGTGAAATCACATTCGAGCTTCCGAGCGGAAAGCGGACGCGGTCAGACTGGGTTACGGTAGATCCTGAGTCTAGTAGTTTCGGCATTCGAGAAGCCAAGACAGGAAACGCGGTGCTGAGCGAAGGCCAGATTGAGATGCAGCTGACCATTGAGCGAGGGGGAACAGTGATCCCGCGGGGGAAGAGGGCTGAGAGGGCGGGACTGACGCCCGGAGTTCCAATTTCGCCTTCGACCTTCACAGTGGATCGGTTTACACCTCAATGACAAACGTTGTGGTAGATGCGGTTGCTACTGACGCAGAGGGCACCTGGCATTTTTTCTTGGTGTTCCAGGAGGAGAAACTCACTGGCGAAAGGGCACTGGACTTGGTGGACGCCTTGATTGACGGGGGTGTTGCTCGTGTCTACCCGGAGTCTTCCGGTGCGAGTGCGGCGATCCTCTTCTGTGCTGGTTCACAAGGCAAACCGTCCGCGTCAGAAGTCGAGTTGGAGAGTTTGGCGGCCAAGCTCAACAAGTTTGTCTCCACAGACCCGCAATACGTCTCGGCTCTAGCGCAGTCACCGCACATCGCCAGCGTTTCCTTCCGCCGAGGGGAGATGATCTGAGACCTTCCGTTACCTCGCCGTCCGAACTTGCGAATGCCCTGGGCAGCTTGCTTTGCGCTGATCTAACGGGCTACCGCTTCATAAAGAGCAGGTCTTGCCTGGAGCAACGGACGCAGGGTCGCATTTGCAGAGTACAGATCGATGTTCTCTCGAAGTTCTCGCCTCGAGTAACTGTATCTGTTTTTTACGGGGTCTGGCTTGAGCCCGTAGGTTCGATCAAGTCACAGCTGGGCTTACCTGACGGTGCGTATCATGTGAACTCTGGGAGTATTCGCGGTGGCAGGTCCTGGACCGCCAACCTTCCGACAGAGGCATCTACCCTTCAGTCTCCCCTGAGCGAGGAAATCACCTCCTTCGCGCTTCCCTTTTTGGATGCCCACCGAACGGTCATGGATGTCTGGCAGTCGTGCGTTTCTCAGCCTTCACTAAGGCCTGACTGGCAGACGCTCTGCGTTCTGGCGCATCTAGTGGGGGAGCGACCTGCTGCGTTGCCTCTGATCCCTAGCACTACTGAGCGGTTACTCGCCGAAGAACTCCTTGAGCGACTATCTGTGCTGGCTTGAAGAGCATTGTCGCTGACTTCGGCCAAGCGCCAGCTGTTGTGCAGGACGGCGCGTAGCCGGGTCTAGCCGAAGCCTCGTGCTGTTCCAGAAGTCGGTCGAGCGGATTTGCTGGCGGATCGACCCCTTCAGCGGCTCGTGCTGACGGTGAGGTTCTCGGAGTGACTGACGACCGACCCGAGCGAGCTACACGTGACTTGGGATAGCGGGCCGGCGGCCCTCGGACCAGGAGCTCGTACTGTCTCAGAAGTCGGCCGGCCCAATTCGGCCGACCATCGGCCCCTACAGCTTGTCGTGCTGGCAGTGAGGTGCTCGTGGTGACGGCCGACCGACCGACGTGAGCCACACGGACCCCCGTCCGCCATGGGCGGGCCAAGAGGGGCTCCGGCTGCTTGGATCGTCGATCAGGCGGCCTTTCGGTGGTAGTAGCGGAGGAGGCCGCCGAGTCGAGATCGGCACGCGATCTCGCCCTCGTCGCGGCCGACCTCCGGTCCAGGGTCGATCAGGGCGCTGTCGAGGCCTTGGTGGTTGCGCTCCGCGTGGTAGTGGGCCAAGTAGTCGCGGATCAAGGCACGCAGGTGGCTCTCGCCGAGGATCACGAGGTGGTCGAGGCACTCCGACCGGATCGAGCGCACAAAGCGCTCGGCGTGAGCGTTCAGATTGGGGCTCCGCCGCGGCAGGGTCATGACCGAGACGCCCGCGCCCTCGAGCAGGTCCTTGAAGTCCGACGAGTAGAGCGGATCCCGGTCCAGGATCAGGTGGGTCTTCTCGCGCAGGAAGCCCTCGCACGCGTCGAGGAGGTTGCGGCCGAGCTGGAGCAGCCAGGCGCTGTCGGGGTTCTCGCGAATCCCTGCCACGTGGACCCGCCGCGTCTTCAGCTCCATGACGAAGAACACCGAGTAGCGCACGACGCCGCGCCAGGTGAGCGCCTCGACCTGAAAGAAGTC
>CALDQK010001249.1 GCA_937911525.1 uncultured bacterium | reverse complement strand
CGTCGAGCCTGGGCGCGAGCCCCTCGTCACGGCCTGGGCCGAGGCCGCGAAGGCGATCGTGGCCGCGGAAGCGGTGGACTTGTTGGACGAAGTCGAGCAGCGCCTCGCCTAGCTACAGCCCGTCCCGAAACGGCGTCGTCACGCTTCTCCACATGTCAACACCGGCCGTAGGGGAGGGGCTGTAGGCAGGCGACTGGCTAGCGAGCGGTTGCTTGGCGAGCGCTCGAAGAGCCGGCCGACGTGGACGTGGGCAGGCCCTCGTCTTCCCTCTCCGCTGCGCTCTCAGCCTCCGCGAAGTCGCGCGAGAAGCTCCAGCCCAGCTCGCGGGCGACCCCCTCGAGGAGGGGGACCTCCTCCTGAGTGGCGTATTCGAAGGCGACGTCGATGGCGAGGCGCCCGTAGCGCTCGATCCCCCGGCGCCACTCGTCGAGGGCGGGGCTGCGCTGACCGAGCCGGAGCAGCGCCAGCCCGCGCAGCACATGCACGTCGCCGCGCGTGGGGACCCCCTCCAGCCGCTCGAGGGCCGCGCGGTTCTTGCCCTGGTGCAGGAGCACGTTGGCGGCGGTGGCGGACACGCTCAAACAGCGGCGAGGGGCGGTCAGGCGCAGCGCGGCCTCGACGTGGCGCCAGGCCTCGGCCAAGCGGAGGGGGTCGTCCGGCCACCCCTCGACGAGGAAGTTCGCCAGGAGCAGGCGGCGCGGAGCGCTGTCGGCGAGGGGGCTCGAGGCCAGGCGCTCGAGCACGCTCAGGGAGGCGTCGAGGTCCTCCTCCCACACGGCGGTCTGGAAGTCGGCCAGGGCGTGGAAGACCGCGTCGCCGCGCTCGCGCTGGGGCGGGACCGAGATCGTGGGGCGCATGGTGCGCCGGGCCAGCCAGCCGTAGGGGTCGTCGAGGCGAGCCAGCTCCTGGAGCGAGCGCACGGCCTCGTGCTCCTGGCCGGCGGCGATCTGGAGGCGGGTGCGCAAGTAGAGGCCCTGCGAGCGGCCTTCCTCCAGCGCGACCAGGCGCTCGGCGAGGTCGAGTCCGCGCTCGAGGTCGAAGCGGTTCCAGGCCAGGAGCACCGCCAGGCGCAGCGCCTCGGCGTGGCGCCGCGGGCGGTGCTGGGTCTGCGCCAGCAGCTCGTCCACCGCCTCGGCCAGCTCGGGGGCGGGAGCCTCGCTGGCGGCCAGGGCCTCGATCTCGGCCAAGCTCCGCTCGGCCGGGCGCGGCGCCGCGGCGATCGCGGCCGCCGTGCTGGCGCTCGTCGGCTGCGGCGTCGCCGCGGCGAGCTTGGGCTCGGGCGAGCTCCAGCTCGCGCCCAGCGCCAGCCCGCCCACCGCGAAGGTCAGCGAGGCGGCGAGGAGCGTGCCTGCGCGGCGGAGCGTGCGTCGCCAAGGCGAAACGATCGCGCGCCCGCGCAGCGCGGAGAGCTCGGCGGCCAGCTCGTTGGCGCTCGCGAAGCGGTCCTCCGGCGAGGGCGAGAGGGCGCGCAGCAGGACCTGCTCCAGCTCGGGCGCGAGCTCGGGGCGCAGCTGGGTCGGCGCGGTCAGGTGGCCGAGGGTGATCCGGCCCATGGCCAGGAGCGGGGCGCGTCCGCCGGGGGGCTCGCCGGTGAGCATGGCGTAGAGCGTGGCGCCGGCGCCGAACACGTCGGCGCGCGGGCCGATCCCCTGGCCGCGGACCTGCTCGGGCGGGCAGAAGCCGAGGGTGCCCGCGAAGGCGCGGCTCTGGGTCAGGCGGGAGCGGTCGGTCAGGAGCGCGATCCCGAAGTCGAGCAGCTTGACCCGCCCCTCGGCGTCGAGCTGGACGTTGCCGGGCTTGACGTCCCGGTGCAGGACGCCCACGGCGTGGGCCGCCTCGAGGGCGCCGCAGAGCTCGAGGGCGATCCGGAGCGCCTCGTCGACTTCGAGCGCGCCCTCTCGCTCGAGGCGTCGCGCGAGGGACTCGCCCTCGACCAGCTCGGCCACGAGGTAGGGCGCGCCGTGGTGCTGGCCTATGTCGTGGATCCCGATCACGTGCGGGTGGCGGACGCGAGCCAGGGCCTCGGCCTCGCGCAGGAAGCGGCGGCTGTGGGCGGGGCAGCGCTCTTCGTTGGCGAGGAGCTTGAGCGCCACGGACCGGCCCACCCGGGTGTCGCGGGCGCGGTAGACCACGCCCATGCCCCCCTGGCCGAGGGTCCCTTCGAGCGCGAAGGGTCCGATCCGTCGCTTGGCGCGGGCCATGGCCTGCTTCCTTCCAGGGTCCTCCGGCGCCAACCCCGTGCCTCGGCCGAGGCGGGCGGCGTAACTCGAGGAGAAACAAGCTCTAGCGCGAGGCCCCGTCCAGGCTGGACGACCTGATCGCCCCTCCGTTCCGCATGGGCCTCTCGGCGGGTCGATCGCGTGAACGGGGGTCACGCCGATCGCCTGAGTCAGCCCACATCAGGCGTGGATGCAAACCATCCAGGGACTGGTGGTAACTCGTTTCGATTCAAGGCTCGCGTCGGGCCCAGGGCATGCGGTATACCTATCGCCCTCTGGGCTAATTGCGAATGACTCGCAGCTAGAACCCCCCACAAGGAATCCCCATGCTCCGCAACCACACGCGCCAGCTGCGCGCCTTCACGCTCCTCGAGCTCGTGGTCGTCCTGATGATCCTCGCGGCCCTCGCCGGCCTCGTGATCGCGCAGGTCGCCCAGCTCGGCCGCACCACCGACATGGCCTACTCGGCCAAGACCAGCGCCGATATCGCTGAGAACCTCCAGCTGCACTTCGTGCTGAACAAGCGCTACCCGACCCACATGGACTCGCTCCTGATCGACGTCGGCGCTGACGGAATCACCGCCGCCGGCAACGGCGTCACCGCCGACGGCGTCTACGTGGGCGCCTTCAACAACGCCGGCACCTGGACCGTGTCCTCGGGCTACCAGGAGCGCGGCTTGCCCGACTCGGGTCCCCACCTCGACGACGCCCTGGTCGCCCAGCAGCTCCAGAACGTGTCGGGGTCGCAAGGCTACCGCAGCTTCACTCGCTGCGGCTTCGAGACCCTGATGGATCACGACGAGCGCGCCAGCGATAGCAACAACAGCGGCGTGATCACGCGCAACCTGAGCAACGCCACCGCCGACTGGTTCGCTTGCATCAACCCGGCGACCCCCGCCGGTCAGGGCTACATCGCGCAGCTCTTCCCCAACAGCCTGAACGGCA
>CALDQK010001248.1 GCA_937911525.1 uncultured bacterium | reverse complement strand
CGCCGCTGCTGACCGTGATCCCCTGCGGCAGGCGGCCCGAGGTCAGCCGATAGGTCGGCCCCTGGGGCAGCTGGTCGCTGTAGAGCCCGCCGGCGTGGCCGAGCTCGAGCGCCACGAAGGGCCCGGGGTCGTTGGTCGGGATCGCCTCACCGCGCGGGGTGCCCACCACCAGGGCCGCGGCCACGAGGGCCAGCGCGCCGGCGCGCAGGAGCGGTGCGTGGGCCCGGAGCGCGGGGCGCACGTTGCGGGTCAGCTTGCGGGTCATTGATCCAAGTACCATCCGTCGGACTCCTTGCGCATGCGCAGGCGAACGCTCCCGAGGGCGCCGCCGGTCTGCAGCCGGACCGTGGCCACGTCGCCGTCCACCGAGACCTCGACCCGCCCGGCGTCGAGCGCCTGGCGGACCTTGCTCCAGTAGGGGCGAATCGCGGTCGAGAGGAAGCCGCGCCGCGCGTCCGCGGCGTCGTCTTCGGTGAGCGTGGGGTGCGAGAGCGGGTCGCGCCGGGTGCGCGCCAGCGCCGCGGCGTCGCCGCGGGAGATCGCAGCCAGGGTGCCCGCCAGCAGCGCGCGCGGGTTCTCGCGCGGGAGCGGGTGGGGCGACTCGGGGATGGCCTGGGGAGCCGGACCCTGAAAGCCGCGCTCCTCGGCGGCGCCCTCGCGCTCCTCGTCGAGGGGCAGCGTGCGCGCCTCGAGCCCGAGCTCGGCCAGCTGAGCCAGCACCTGGGGGTCGGCCTGCGTCGCCGTCCGCACGGGCGCCAGCGCCTCGGAGTGAACCGGGGCCGGATCCGAGGCGGCCGGGGGCGCAGGGAGGGGCTCGGGGGCCGGGGAGCAGCCAACGACGCACGCGGCCAACGCCGCCGTCGTAACCGCCACCTTCAACCCAGAACGCAGTCCCACGCCCTCCGCTGTGCAAACCGGCGCCCCGGACTTAACTCACGTCGCGCGAGGCGCTTGGAAGCTCCTGTGACATTCGATTTCCCGTGTCTGGGAAGCGATGTGTCCATGAAGGCGCCACACGCCTAAGCGCCGTCGGCGCAGTGAATTACTCGCTAGGCGGGGGAGCGAAACTTGGCGACGAGGCGGGAGACGACCTGCATCAGCGCCAGGTTGCCGAGGTTGATCGCCAGGGCGAGGACCAGCAGGGCCGAGAGGGGTCCGGTCACCCGGTTGAAGACCTTGGTCACCTGGATCGGGTCGACCTTCAGCTTGGCGAGGTGGATCACGAGCAAGGCCACCCCGTCGGCGAAGAGCAGGATCCCGAGCAGGATCAGGAACCCGGTCATGGCGCCCTTGAGGTCGGCCCGCGAGGGCGCGAGGTGGGTCCCGATCCCGACCGCGAAGTAGATGAAGAGCCAGGGCCGCGGATCGAACACGCCGTAGTGGAACACCCCTCGCCAGGTGATCTCGATCAGGCTCACGAAGCCGAGCGCGATATCTCCCAGACCCGAGTCGGCGCTGAGCTGGGCGAAGTGCTCCGCCTCCTTGAAGAGCACCTCGTGGGGCGCGATCAAGAGCAGCCCGGCCAGGAGCACGAGCGAGCCTCCGAACAGGGGCGCGATCCCCATGGCGAAGGTCCCGATCACGCGGTGCAGGTGGCGCAGCTCGAGGGGCGGGGGCACGTAGCGCACGTAGCCGAGCACGCCGCTGTCGGGGTCGGGCTCGAAGAGCTCGAGCTCGGTGATCCTGATCCCGAAGAGCTTGCCGACGAGCCAGTGGCTCAGCTCGTGGACGGGGACCCCGATCCAGCCGGTGTAGTAGACGACGGACTTCCAGCCCATCCGCCGCGCCATGCCCTGCTGGATCGTGCGCTGGAGGAAGAAGAGCACCACGCCGAGGATCACGAGCAGCCCGAAGCCGAGCACCAGCTGGCGCGCGAACACGGAGAGCAGGTCGCCGAAGAAGTCAGCCAGTCCCGAGAGCATGCCTCAGCTTACTCCCGGAGCCTCACTCGAAGCGCCGCCGGATCCGCTTCAGGTTGCGGCGCACCCCGCCGCCGGCCTTCTTCTTCTTGTTGGCACGGACCCACTGCTCGGTCTTGTCGAGCTCGCTCCGCTCCAGGCCCAGCTCGTCGGCCACGGTCTGGGTCGAGAGCCCGTCGCCTGCTGTGCCGTCGAGGCCCTTGTCGAGCTCGACCATGAGCTCGGCGAAGTGCTCGACCTCGATCAGCTCGGCGTCGAGCACGACCTCGAGCAGGGCGCGGTTCATGAGGGTCAGGAAGCGCACGTCGCGCTCGAGCTCTTCGGCGCGGTTGCTGACGCGCTTGCGCGTCTTGCGCTCGACCTCGAGTTGCTTGCGCACCCTCTCGGCCTCGCGAGCTGCGGCGGCTGCGCTGTGTCTGGCGTGATAGTCCGGGTCATTCATGTGCGCGATCCTAGGGAGCGGTCCCAGCCGCCGCGGCTCCAATCCCCTCCCCTCTCTGCAACCGCCCGCCGCCCTGAGTAACCTGCAAGCCGACCAACCCCAGGAGCCTGCATGACCCGCCTCGTCCTCGCCCTCGCTCTCTCCTTGCTCGCCGGCTGCGCGACCACGTGGTCTGGCCGCTACCAGCTGGCCGACGGAGCCTGGAGCGCGAAGGAGTTCGCCCCCCGCGGCGTGCTGCTGGAGGTGACGGTCCTCGAGGGCGACGAGGCCGGTGGGGACCGGCACTATCAGCTGACCTTCACCGCAGGTGAGCAGAGCGCGGCAGGCCGACTCGTCGAGACCGAGGGGGGCTTGATCCTGAAGGGCAGCCTGGACGTCCCCCAGGCTGCGGCCCTCGAGATCCCCCGCGAGCAGACCCTGGCCGAGGGCGACGTCCCCAAGACCTACGAGGAGCTGACGCCCTTCTACGGCAAGGTCGGCCTGACCCTGATCCACCCCGACGAGCCCAAGCTCGGCGACGAGCACGGGGTCTACACGCTGATCGTGACGGGCACCCATGACGACGGTCAGACGACCCTGGCCCCGCGCCTGTGGGTGGTGAAGGAGTAGCCAGCCCGGCAGCCAACCCTGAGACGCAGCCGAGCCAGACTTGAATCAGCGCGGGCAGATCTTGCCCATCGACCTCCGCGACGAAACGAACGCTCGTTCGCCCCTC
>CALDQK010001247.1 GCA_937911525.1 uncultured bacterium | reverse complement strand
TGGCGGCGACACCACTCGGCGAGCCAGCGGCGGTAGAGGGCCAGCCGGTCCTCGAGCGGGCGTGACTCGTCGGCGAGGACCTCCTCGAGCTTGGGCGCCTCGACGTATTCGAGCAGCAGGTAGCCGCCAGGCGGGCACTTGGGCGCGACCACCTCGACGTCGGGGTAAGGCTCGAAGACGCGGAAGCCGTGCTTCTGCCAGAGGCGGAGGCACTCGAGCTCCATCTTGAGCCGGGTGCGGGGCATGTAGCTCGTCTGCCCCTCGAACACCACGTTGCCGATGCTCTTGACCCAGGTCTCGGGCCACGAGCGGCTGCCGTAGTAGACCTTGAGGACGGCGAAGCCGTCCCGGAAGGGCACCTTGTAGAGGTAGTTGCCGTTCTTGAGCAGCAGGTAGGGGTCGAGGTCGGCGAACTCGAGCCGTTCGGGAGCGGAGGTCTGCATAGGGGCCACAGGTTACCTGCCAACGTGGTGCGCGCGAGGGCGCTTGAGACGAACCCGTCAGCGCGGAGAATGCGCGGGTGTTCGAGCTCACCGATCAGGTCACCAAGGCCGTCTACCCCTGCCCCCTCGGAGTGACCCTCCACGTCGGCCGCTCTGGCTCGGAGCCGGCCCCCGAGATCCCGGTCGACGACCACCGCGTCTCGCGCAAGCACTGCGCGATCGTGGCCGAGGATCAGGGCCTGCGCGTCACGGACCAGAGCACCTACGGGACCTACATCAACGGGCACAAGCTCGAGCCGAGCGGCGTCGCGCGCGAGGGGGACAAGGTCCAGCTCGGCGCGCACTACGAGTTCGTGGTCAGCCGCCGCGCTGGGCTGCCCGAGCGGATCGCAGGCCGCTACCGGGTCGTGCGCGAGCTGGCCCAGGGCGGAATGGGCCTCGTGCTCGAGGGCTTCGACGAGCAAGAGCAGCGTCGCTGCGCGATCAAGCTGGTGCGCGGAAACCGGCTCAAGCCCGAGGGGCTCGCCCGCTTCAAGCGCGAGGCCGAGGTCGGTCAGCGCCTGGCCGAGCACCCGGGGATCGTGCCCGTGTGGGAGGCCGGCGCCCTGGACACGGGGGAGCCCTTCTACGTGATGGAGTTCGTCGAGGGGATCTCGCTGACCGAGCGGATCGTGGGGGGGCTCCAGCAGGACGACGCGGTCCGGCTCCTAGCCGAGGTCGCGCGCGCGGTCTCCTTCGCCCACGGGAAGGGGGTGATCCACCGCGACCTGAAGCCCCAGAACGTGATCGTGACCCCCGACGACCGCGCCCGCCTGACCGACTTCGGCGTCGCCAAGGCCCTGGACGGCGAGGACGACTTGACCGCGACGGGCGCGGTGGTCGGCACCGTGACCTACATGTCCCCAGAGCAGGTCCAGGACAGCAAGCGCGTCGACGAACGCACCGACGTCTACGGCCTGGGGAGCCTCCTCTACGCCGCGCTCTGCGCGCGCCCGCCTCTGGATCTGCGGGGGCTCTCGATGCGCGACGCCCTCGACAAGGTCCTGGCCCACGAGGTCCCGCGCCCGATCCACGTGCTGGGGACCTCGCGGATCGACCCTTACCTGGACTCGATCGTGATGAAGGCGATCGCGCTCGACCCCGGCGAGCGCCACCCCAGCGCGGCGGCCTTCGCGGACGAGCTGGAGGCCTGGCGCGGCGGCAAGCGCGACGCGCCGCCGCCCCCGCCCGCGGCCAAGGACGAGGAGCCCGATGCGCTCCTGATCCTGGTGGCGCTGATCGGGCTCGGGATCCTCGGCTTCCTCGGCCTGCTCGCCTACGCGCTCCTGCGCTAGTCCTGGTTCCTGACCGAGAGCTCCAAGTCGTGCCCGGCACGTAGCACCAGGCCGGTTCTCGGTCAGGAACTGGCCTGGTGCTGCGCAGCGAGGCCTAGACACCTGTCCTGTAGCGGTTCTTCTGCAGGCGACACCCAGGCCGGAGTCGCTCGTCAGGGGGGGCGGCTCGAGGAGCCGGAGGTCGCAGATACCTGGGCGGGGAGGACCGACCCCGCCCGCCTGCTTGGAGGCGCCGGTTCGAATCCGGCTCCCGGACCTCGCGCCCGCCGAATGTAGCGGTCGTGAGGAGCTCGCTCCGGGGTAGCTCAGTGGAAGAGCGCCAGGCAATCCGCGAGTGGACCTCCGCTTCCGCCGGTTACGAGCCGCGCTGTCCGAGGTCGCGAGGTGAACATGGAAGCCCTGGTCCTGAAACGATATCGACACCCACGCGGTCGCCTAAGCCTCATGGCTCGGGGACCTTGCGCCGAGAGGCGCAGGTCTTTCATTTCAGATATCGCAGCAGCGGGGTCTTTCAGGCTCATGAACTCACTTGCGGTTCATCCTGGGAGCCCGAACCACCGAATTCACAAGGGATAGTCAACGGCACTCGCGTTGCAAAGCTCTGGTCAACCATCGCGCCACGAACACAGGCGCCCGAGAGGACAAGACATGCAACGAAATGCACGCAAGCTAGTGGCGGGAGGCGTCGGGGCCCTCGTCCTGGGCTTGGCGGCGGTCGCGCTCGCCAACCACCGCTACGACGGCACCTACGAGCTGAACCGCTGGGGCCCTGGGAGCGACGTGAAGGTCACGCTCTGGGTCAAGCACACCGACGGGACCTCCTTCGACGTGGTGCGCCAGTCGGTCAGCGGCGGCGTCGAGACGCTGCACGCCGGCAAGGCCACGCTGCGTGGGCGCTACCTGCGCGCCAAGTTCTACGAGCGTGAGGGCGCGGCCGAGACGCTCGCCAACCTCGGTCAGGACCCCAACGACAAGGAAGTCGCCTCGGCGATCTACGGAATCCGCAACGACGGCAGCGTGATCGGTCTGTTCCAGACCGAGGGCAGCCGCCTCTTCGAGCGCGGCGCCAAGGGCGCGGACCAGGATTGGCCCAAGCTCGAGGGTGACGACGACAACGCTGGCGACGACGACGGCGACGACGACGGCAACGACCAGCCCGCGGGCCCGGTCGAGATCAAGGCGCCCGCTGCGGGCACCTACCTGGCCGGCCAGACGCTGAAGCTCGAGCTCGAGCCCGCCGACGCCACGATCGCCCTCGAGGGCCCGGCGACCCAGACCGCGGACGGGATCCAGCTGACTGGCGCGGGCAAGGTCACGATCACGGCCACCAAGGGCCAGGACGAGCAGAAGCTCGAGGTCGAGGCCGTCGAGGCCGAGGTCGTCGAGGTCGAGGTGCTCGACGCCCTCGAGATCGCTGACGCCAAGGCTCCGCACTACTCCCGCGCCATGGGCGCCGACGAGGCGACCTCCACCCCGGCCGCGATCTTCCAGAAGAAGCCCCTCCGCCTGCGGATCAAGCTCCAGGCCGCCGCCGACCTGAGCGAGGCCCAGGAGGTCACCCTCAGCGCCGAGGCTCCCGGCAGCGACCTCAAGATCGAGGAGACCGTCAAGCTCGAGGGCCTCGAGAACGGCCAGGAGATCACCGTCACCAGCCAGGGCAACCTGAACGAGGGCGTCGACGTCAACGCGCTCGACCTCGGCCTCAAGATCGCCGGCAAGGAGCTCAGCAAGCGGATCGCCCTGCGCGTCTACACGACCTACAAGGAGCCGATCAACAACATCAGCCGCGACCGCAAGGCGCCCAACACCGTGATCCACTTCGAGAACGCCTGCAAGTGGGCCAAGGGCGCGACCCAGAACATCGGCCAGGGTGACTCGATCCCCTACAACCTCGACAACATGATGCGCCACTACGTCCACCCCAAGGACCAGCAGGGCATGGACGTCGCGGTCCCCGACTACGCCGCTGGCGCCGAGGCGCCCGAGAACTACGACTACCTGACCAAGTCGGCCGATCGTGGCGGTGGCGACTGGCGCGCCCGCGTCCGCAACGGCGAGCGCCCCGTCAGCAGCCTCTACTACCCCCCCCTCAACGTGAAGGAGGACTTCGAGGACTACAGCCACTACCGCAACAACTACGGCTGGTGGGTGCTCGACAACCCGACCCACGTCGGCGGCCGCTGCAACCAGCAGGCTTCGCTGGTCTGCGGAATCGCGGGCACCGTCGGGATCAAGGGCGAGGTGCTCTACCTGCACCGCTACGGCCGCGGCAAGAAGAGCGGTCGCCCCGTCCGCCAGTATTTCTACAGCAACGACTACTGGCCGGCTGAGGGCCCCGGCGGCGGCCCCTGGAACTTCCACGGCGTCGCGCTGCTGACCCTCGAGGACGGCTCGCAGTGGATCTACGACGGCTCCTTCAGCTCGCCGCCCAACCGCAAGAACGGCACCCGCGAGTGGGCCGAGAACGGCGGCGGCCCCTTCATCAAGGAGTGGGGCCCCTGGCTCTACGACGACGGCTTCGGCGGTCGCGTCGACGCGGACGACATTCCCGACACCTGGAACGGCGTCCAGCCCAAGGCCGACGAGGGCAACAGCAGCGACAACGACTAGGCGTCGCCCGAGCTAGCAGCTCCAAAGCAGGGGGCCCTGCCGATGGTCGATCGGCAGGGCCCGCTTGCGTTCCGGAT
>CALDQK010001246.1 GCA_937911525.1 uncultured bacterium | reverse complement strand
CGCTCTGGAGCAGGCCGAGCAGGCCGCCGCCCGCGCCGCCCTCGCTCAGGACCAGCTCGGCGCCGGCGACCGGGCGCCCGCCCGAGTCGGTCACGCGCCCCGCCACGACCGCGCCCTCGCGCGAGAGGCGGAGGCTGACCCCGCTCACGGTCGCGCCCTCGGCCACGCGGACCTCCTTGCGCGCAGGCGCCAGGCCAGCGGCGCTGGCCTCGAGCACGACCTCGCCGGGGGGCACCCTGCTGAGGCTGAACTTGCCGCCCTGCTCCGGCGAGAAGGTCTGCGAGCGGGTCCGCGACTCGAGGCGCGCGAAGAGCTCGCGCTTGGCGCCCTCGGCGGGCTCCCAGCGCAGGACCCGCACCGTGAAGGCGCTCGGCGCGCTGCCCTCGGGGAACACCACGCGCCCCTCGACGCGGGCCTCGGGCACCAGCGCGACCCGAGTCGAGCGGTCGACGCGCACGCCCTCGACCGTGCGGCGGCGGAAGCCCTCCTTGTGGACCACCAGCAGGAAGGTCCCCGCGCCCACCTCGCCGAAGCGGAAGCTGCCCCGCGCGTCGGTCGTGGCCGAGCTCTCGCCGAAGCCCAAGGACGCGCCGCTGACGAGCAACAGCCCGACCCGCGCGCCCTCCACGGGGCGCCCCGCGTCGTCGACGACCTGGCCGAACACGGCGTGGTTCCCCTCGCCGAGGGCCGGCTCGAGGACCACTCGCACGCCCACGATGTCGCTGACCCCGTCGGGGTAGACCGGCTTGCCCTTGAGGCTGACCCGGTAGCCCTTGTGGAAGCCCATGATCTGGTAGTCGCCCGCCGGCAGCCCGCTGATCTCGAAGCGGCCCTGCTCGTCCGAGCGCGCGTCGCGCGCCGTCTTGGCGCGGCGCATGGGGCTCAGGAGCGAGCCGAAGCGGGGCAGGCAAGCCAGCTCGGCCTGCGCGACGGGCTCGCCGCTGGGAGTCTGAACCACGCCCCGGATCGTGGTCCCCTCCAGCAGCATCACGTCCATCCGGACCTCGTTGCGCGCCGCGTGGAGCACGAAGGGCGGCGTCAGCAGCGGCGCCAGCTCCTCCTTGTCGACCCACACCCGCCACTCGCGCTCGAGGGGCACCCCCGAGATCGCGTAGTCGCCGTGCTCGTCGCTCATGGCGGCCAGCATCTGATCGCGCTGCTTGGCCGCCTTGGCCAGCTGGGTCACCACGCTGTCCGAGGTGCCGACCAGGACCTTGGCCCGCGGGATCGGCTGGCCCGCGCGATCGGTGACCCGACCCCACACCCGCCCGCCCTGCTCGACCGTGACGTCGACGCGGCGCTCGCCCTCCTTGCCGAGCACGATCCCGCGCCGCACGACCCGCGGCACGATCGCTGCCCGACCTCCGCCGGCGACGAGCTGATAGGTCCCCGCCGGGAGGCCCTCGAAGGCGTAGCGGCCGTTCTCGTCGCTGGCTGCCCCGTAGGAGCTCCAGCCGCCCCAGGGCCCAGCGCGTCGCAGCCGGAGCTGGACGTCAGGGGCCAAGCTCCCGCCCCGCTTCAGGCGCACCGTGCCGTGCACGCGCCCCTGGCCCTCGGGGACGTAGGAGACGTGGACGCTCGAGCCCAGCTCGACGGGCGCGCCGCTCGAGGTCACCGCCGCGGCAGCACTTGGAGCGCGGGAAGGAACCTCGCCCGCCCCGCGTTCGTCATAGTGGACGCCGGCCCGATCCCGTCGCGCTGGCATCGGCTCGTAGGCGGCGTCGACCTGACTGGGGAGGGGCTCGCTCTCGGGCACGAAGAAGTAGGCCAACGCGAGGATCGCCGCGACCGTAATCCAAGCACCCACCAGATAGCACAGCGTCGACGCTCGCCGCATGAAGCCCCCCTCACTCCGGAGGCGGCTCCTTGCGAAGCGCGCTCCGCCGCGCGCAAGTGGTGCGCTGGCAGGGACTCTTCCCCTGCTGCCGGCTGCCTTCGTCGAAACCCGCCTTACACGCTGCCAACTGCGTTGGCAGTCACTCGCTGCGGGGAGGCTGGCCGCTGAGGGCTTCCTGCTCCTCCTGGTAGAAGTCCAGGTCGCCGGCCGCGAGCTCGCTCTGCTAGGGCAAACGCTCGAACTCGGCCCGCGCCTCGTCCCGACGACCTAGCAAGCGCAGCGCGCGGCAGCGGAGGAGGCGCGCGCTCGAAACCGGGCTGACCTCGAGCAGGGTGTCGGCCACCCCGAGGGCCTCGGCTGGCTGCTCGCAGGCCAGGTGCGCGAGGCAGAGCTCCGCGAGCAGCTCCGGAGCGACTCGAGCGAGCTCGCGGCCTCTCCGCGCCTCGGCCAGGAGCTCGAGGGCCCGCCGTGGCTCTCCCCGACGCCGGGCAGCCTTGGCGAGGATCACTTCGTAGCGGCTCCGCTCCGTCGAATCGACCCCCTCGAGCGCGCGCTGCAAGCGCGCCTCGTCCGCAGGCGCCTGCTCGCGACCAGCGCTCAACACGAGCGCACCGAGGACGTGGCGGAGCAGCGGTGGCGGGAGCATGCCGCTCGCGACGATTCGCTCGAGGTCGCGTCGACCCTCCTGGCGCTCCGGCCCGTTGGCGCCGCGGCTGCGGAAGATCGCCCACTCCAGCCGCACCGAGAGCGACTCCGAGGGCCCGCGAGCCAGGTCGCTGGCGCGAGCGAAGCAGCGCTGCGTCACCTCGTCGAGGAGTCCGATCCGGGAGCGGAGCAGCGCACGCTCCAGCTGGAGCTTGCAGTCCTGGGGGTTGGCCTCGAGCCACGCGCCGAGCTGAGCCTCGACGGGCGCCAGGTCGTCCGCGCGGGCTTGCGCGTTGGCGGCGATCCGCGCGCGCATCGTGGCGTCGGAGTGTTGGCGAATCGGCCCCGCGTCAGCGAGGTGGACGAGGGCTTCGCGCAGGGCTCGCCCAGACCGAGGCGTGTCAGGGATCAGCGGCGGCGTCGCCTTGTTCCGCAGCCACCAAGTCAGGGAGAGCTGACTCACGAGGAGGTGCAGCTCGGCGTCGAGGGGCTGGCGCCGCGCGGCCGCCAGGCCGTAGCGAAACCACGCTTCGGCCTTGCCCGACCCGACAGGCGACTTGCCCAGGTTGGCGATGGCCAGCTCGAGCTGCGCCTTGCGGGTGTGAAAGGCGGGCGCGTAGACCTCTTCGCACGTGCGCAGCGCTGCGGGCAGCCAGGCGGGGCCCTGCTCGAGGAGACCCGCGACCACGCCCTCCTCGGCGGGCGTGCCGAGCGCCTGATAGACCTCCCCGATCCGCCGCATGAGCGCGGGGTTGCAGCGGCGGCCGAGCGCCCGCCCGAGCTGGCCCCGACAGAGCGCGGGCTCCTCGATCGAGCGCTCGGCGAGGAGGACTCGGGCCACGGGAACGCCCCGGGGCCGCTCAGCCAGGAGCTGACGCAGGGAGCGCCCCTCGCCCTCCCCCCGCGCCAGCCTGAGGCAG
>CALDQK010001245.1 GCA_937911525.1 uncultured bacterium | reverse complement strand
GTGGCCTCGGAGTCGTCGTGTCGAATGAGCAGCCAGTCGAGCTGCTTGTCGATCTCCACCGACGCCACCGGCATCCCTCTCAACGCCAACCGCGGACACCCAGCCACCCAGCCGCCCAGGGCCGCAGGCCCGCGCGCGAGCGCCTGCTCGGGGTCGTGGGCGGCGGGCGCCAGCGACCACAGGTGGACCAGCCCCGCGCAGGGCTCGTCGCCGAGGGCCTCCAGCGCGGCGGCCTCCTCGCCGACGGCGACCTCCTCGGGGCGCCAGGCGAGGACCCGCGCGCCGGCCTCGCTGAGGCGCGCGCGGAGGGCTTCGCCCACGGGGCCGCCCTCGTCGAGCACGACCCAGGTCCCGGCCGGCGTCGTCGCGCTCGGCTCGGGGGCCGGCTCCCAGGTCAGCCGGTAGTAGGGCCGCTCGCGGAGCGACTCGCGGGCCAGGGCCGAGCCCGCCACGAGCTTGAGCACGAAGCCGTGCAGCTCGACGACGGTGTTCCCCTGCTCGTCCAGCGCGAACAGGTCGAGGGTCACCTCGCCCTCGCCGGGGCGCACGAGCTGGGAGTAGACCCAGAGCGGCTCGCCCTCGGGCCGGCGATGGAACTTCATCTTGCCGGCCCGGTGCGGCAGGAAGAGCCCGTGGCGCGCCTGGCGGAAGCTGGCCAGCGAGGAGCCCTGGAACACCGCGTCCAGCAGGGCCGGGTGGAAGGCGAAGCGGGTCAGCTCGTGCTCGAGGGGCGCGGGCGGGACGACCTTGGTCAGCACCTCGCCGCTCTCCTCGCGCACGTAGAGCTCGACCACGCCCTGGAAGGCCTCGCCGAGCACGAGCCCCGTCTCGGCCATGCCCGCGTAGAAGCGGGCCGGCTCCAGCTCGCGCCACTCCAGCGCGCGGATCGCGGCCAGGTCCAGTTCGCGGGCCGGGAAGGGGTCGATCGGGTTGATCCGCCCGCGGGTGTGGAGCGTCCAGGCGTCGGCCTCGCCGGGCGGGCGCGAGGCGATCTCGAAGTGGCCCTCGTCGCTGTAGACCTCGAAGCGGAACTCGGGCGGGTCCCCCTCGGGCGGCAGCGACATGGGCATCCGCAGGACCACGTCCTCGAGCCAGTGCTCGTCGCTGCCCCAGGCCAGGACCCCCGCCGAGTGGCAGGCCTCGAGCTGGCCTGCGCCCGGGAGCACGATCAGGCCCTGGACCTTGTGGTCGTCGAGGTAGCGCTCCTCGACCGGGTCGACGCGCAGGGGAGCCGTGAAGCGGCGCGGCGAGACGGCCGAGCGCTCGGGCCAGCCGACCGTGGGGTGCGCCACGCCGCGCTTGCGCTCGGCGGCGGCCTGGGGCGTCTCGAGCCAGTAGGGGCGGCGCTGGAAGGGGTAGGGCGGCAGGTCGAGGATCGGCGGGCGGAGCTCGCTCGGGAGCGGGCGGCAGGGCACGTTGGCCAGGAAGAACCGCCCGATCGCGAGCGCCAGGGCGGCTTGCTCGGGCTCGCCGCGGACGAGGGTCGGGATCACGTGGCCCGCCGCGCCGCGCGCGCGCAGGCCCTCGCGCACGCCGCGGCGCAGGACCGGGTGCGGGCCGACCTCGAGGAAGCGCGTGTGGCCCTGGGCCAGCAGCGCCTCGACGGCGGGGAAGAAGCGGACCGGCGCGCGAATGTTGCGCCACCAGTAGTCGACGTCGAGCGCTTCGCCCGCGAGCTCGGCCCCGGTCACGGTCGAGACGAAGGGCAGCCGGGTCGCGGCGCGCTCGACCTCGCCCAGGGCCTCGCGGAAGGGCGCCTCGACCGGGTCCATCAGCGCGCAGTGGAAGGGCACGCTGACCTCGAGCCGGCGCGCGAAGGTCCCCTCCTCCAGGCGCGCGGCGAGAGCCTCGACCGCCGCGTGGGGGCCCGCGACCGTGATCGCGCTCGGGCCGTTGACCGCGGCCAGGTCGAGCTCGTGGCCCTGCTCGCGCAGGGCAGCAAGGTGCGGCGCGACCTCGCTCGGGGAGAGGCCGAGCGCCAGCATTGCCCCCGCGCCCTCGGCCAGGGCTTGGCTGCGGCTGCGGCAGAGCACGATCCGGCAGCCCTCCTGCCAACTCAGCGCGCCCGCGCACACGGCGGCGGCCAGCTCACCAATGCTGTGGCCCACGGCGGCCGCGATCTGGACCCGGTGCGCCTCGAGCACGGCCAGCAGGCCGAGCTGGAGCGCGTAGAGCGCGGGCTGCGCGATCTCGGTCTCGCCGATCCGGCTGCTGGCCTCGTCCTTGGCGAGCTCGGCGGTGAGCGAGCTCTCCGGCAGCCAGCCCAGGCGCGAGAGCTCGGCCTCGACCTCGCGCACGCGGGCGGCGAAGCGGGGGTCGGTGGCCAGGAGCTCGCGGCCCATGGCGAACCACTGCGGGCCCTGCCCGCTGAACACGGCCACGACGGGTTGAGGCTCCTCCCCGTCGGGGACGCGGGCTTGCTCGGCGGGACCGGGCTCCTCGGCGGCGAAGGCGCGCAGGCCGGCGAGCAGCTCCTCGCGGGAGCCGGTCAGGGCCAGGCGGAAGGGGAAGGCGCTGCGCTGCTGAGCGAGGGCGGCGGCGAGCTGGGCGAGGGGGAGGCTGGGGCGGGCGCTGAGCCAGTCGGCCAGGTCGGCGGCGGACTGGCGGAGGGCGGGCTCGGAGCGGGCGGAGAGCCAGACGCTCGGAGCCGCCTGGTCGGCGGGCGGGGCGGGCGCTCGGGCCTCAGGCGGGCTGGCCAGGACGAGGTGGCCGTTGGTGCCGCCGAAGCCGAAGGAGTTGACGCCGCCGACGAGGCGGCCCTCCGCGGGGAGGGGCTGGACCTCGGTCGGGACCACCAGGCGGAGGTCCTCGAAGGGGATCTCGGGGTTGGGCGCGCGAAAATTGCGGTTGGGGAAGAGGCGGCGGCGGGAGAGGACGAGGATCAGCTTGAGCAAGCCGGCCACGCCGGCGCCGGTCTCGAGGTGGCCGACGTTGGTCTTGATCGAGCCCAGGTAGAGCGGGGCCTCGCCCTGGCGCGGGGCGCCCAGCACGCTGCCGATCGCGCCGGCTTCGATCGGGTCGCCGATCGCGGTGCCGGTGCCGTGGGCCTCGACGTAGACCACCTCGTCGGGCGCGACGCCCGCCGCGGCGTAGGCCTCGCGGAGCATCGCCTCCTGCGCGGCGCGGCTGGGCATCGTCATGCCGGGCGTGCGGCCGTCCTGGTTGAGGACCGTCGAGAGGATCACGCCGTGCACGCGCAGGCCGCGGGCCTGGGCCTGCTCGAGGGGCAGGATCAGGACGACCCCGGCGCCTTCGCTCCGCACGTAGCCCTTGGCGTCGTCCGAGAAGGCGCGGCACTCGCCGTCGGGGGAGAGGTAGCCGCCCTTGGAGAAGCCGATCGAGGACTCGGGGCGCAGGATCAGGTTCACGCCGCCCGCGAAGGCCGCCTCCGCGCTGCCGTCCCAGATCGCGCCGCAGGCCAGGTGCAGCGCGGTCAGCGCCGAGGAGCACGCCGTGTCGACCGTGGCGCTGGGGCCGCGCAGGTCGAACAGGAAGGACACCCGGTTGCTGACGATGCTCCCCGCGACGCCGGTGTTGCTGGTCGGCCCGATCTGGACCCGCTCGGTCTGGATCGTGCCGTAGTCATGGTTGCCGCAGCCCACGTAGCAAGCCGTCCGCGAGCCGGCCAGCTCGCTCAGCGGGATCCCCGCGTCGGCCACGGCCTCGTAGCTCGTCTCGAGCACCAGCCGCTGCTGAGGGTCCATGCGGAGGGCTTCCTTGGGCGCGATCCCGAAGAAGCCCGGATCGAAGCCCGCCACGTCGCTCAGGAAGCCGCCGCGGGTCGCCTGGAGGTGCCCGCGCTTGCGGAAGTCGGGGTGGTAGAGCGCGTCCTTGTCCCAGCGCTCGGCCGGCACGTCCACGATCCCCGAGCGGCCCTCCGCGAGGAGCGCCTCGAGGTCGGCCAGCGAGGCGACCCCCCCCGGCAAGCGGCAGCCAACTCCAACGATCGCGAGCGGTGACTTCATGAACCTCGTTCTCAGTCCTGGATCTTAGCCAGCCGCCAGGGCGGCTGGGCTTGGCCGGACTGGGCTGAGCTGGACACGGATCTGGGAAGGAACGACGGGTGGACGCTTACCTGCGCAAGCTGGAGAAGGGTCTCCAGGCGACCGGGTCGCCGATCGACGAAGCGCGCTGGCTGCGCGCCCGAAGCCTCGCGGGTGAGGGCCCGGAGCCGCTCGTGTGCGTGCGCTGCCACGGCCGCGTGTGGCGCGGATCCGCTGGAGTCTGGTGCCTGAGGTGCGACCAGCGCGTCTCGGCTCGCCCGTCTCAGGGGAGTCGCAAGGCCTGCCCCGCGGGCCGACACCGCGGCGAGTTGGAGAATCGCGCCCGCAGCGGCCCTCGTGGGGGCTGGCTGATCTGGCGCAGCTCCGCTTCCCTGGGCGAGGAGCAGGGGAAGGCGTCTCGCTTCCTCAGCAAGGCCTCGCCGGGGAGCGAGTGGGTCACCTCTTGTACGTCTTGCCGACAGGAGTTGATCCGAGAGATCAAGCCCTGGGCCGAGGAGATCACCTCGGAGCCGACCCCAGCCGTCCTCGCTGGTGGGACGCGCGAGCGTTCGCCTCTGCTGGTGCTTTCGCTCCTCGGTGTTCTGGTCGCGCTGGCGGGCGCCCTGTGCACCCTCGCGCTGCGCTGGCCCTAATGGTCAGCGCGGCGCACGGCTCACAGCCCCAGCCGGTCCGCGATCCGGCCCGGCACGAACACGTGGATTCCGGCGGCCTCCAGGGCCCGGGCGAGCTCCAGCGCGACCCCGGCCGGGTCCGGGGTCGGCGTCACGAGGGCTCCGACCTCAGGCGACGCAGGATCTCGGCGTAGCTAGGGTGAGGAGGATCGACCTCGCCCACGATCCGGTCCCGCTCCGGGTTGGCGGCCAGCAGCCGGGCGGCGGCGCGGCATACCGCCACCACATCGGGCCAGGTCTCCTCGGGGGACTTCCCGCGGTAGGGATCCACCTCCGCATCGACCTCTTCGCGGGGAGAGGTCTGGTGGCGGGTCAGGAAGGCGGCAACCCTTGGGTCCATGGCTGCAGCCTAACGAGCCAGGGCCCTGGCGGCGAAGGCTAGGGCCCGGTCAGGACCTCGCCAACTCGAGGGTCCCCGCTCACAGCCCCAGCCGGTCGGCGATTCGGCCCGGCACGAACACGTGGTTGACGCTGATCGAGGGGTTGTGCCCGCTCGGCGGCGTGTAGGGGTAGATCGTGCGGGTGCGCGAGCAGTAGGCGTCCGCGCGCCGGTAGCCGGCGCGGCTCGCGCACTCGCTCCAGGCGGCGCGGAGCGGGCGACCGAGGCGGACGGGCGGGCGCGGGTCGGCGGGGCGCAGGCCCTGGCCGCTCTTCTCGTGCACGTACTTGAAGCCGGCGTGATACGTGTTCCAGGCGGTGGCGCGCAGGTCGTCGATCGAGAGCGCGTTCTCCTCAGTGAAGAAGAGCAGGATCCCCGCCTGCTCGTAGCCGCGGAACACCTCGGCCATCCGCTCGTCGTCCTGGTCGCGGACCTCGTGGAAGCCGTTGCCGACAAGCATCACGGCGCCCTCGCTCTCGAGGCCGGCCTCCTTCAGCCGCTCGAGGAGCTGGTCGGGGCGGCCAATGTCGGCCTGCACGAAGAGCATGTTCTCGGGCAGCTGGCCGCTGGCCTGCTCGGCGCGGGCCGCCTCGAGCGAGGCCTCCTCGAGGTCGGCGCCCACGTAGCGGAGCGCGGCGCCGGCCCGCTCGAAGCGCTGGCGGGTGGCCTCGCCGCGCCCGATCGCGTGCTCGACGAACACCTGATACTCGAAGCCCGTGTCGGCGCAGAGCCGGTCGAGGGTGTCGTTGGCCAGCTCGAAGGTCTTGCGGTTGGCGTCCTGGCTGGCGCCCACGTTCTCGCCGCGCGAGACCCACACCCCGCCGCGCCCCTCGAGCAGGATCCGCGCGCCGGCCGCCATGTAGGCGTGGTAGGTCTCAATGATCCCGAAGGGCCCCGGCCCTCGCGCGAAGCCGCGCGCGCCCAGCGGCGTGATCGAGTAGTGCTCGCCGGCTCGCGCGGTCCAGCCCGCCGCGCTGAGGATCTCGAGCGCGCCCGCGGCGGGGAGGGGGTGGATCTGGCTCCAGGCGCTGGGGCGGATCTTGGCGCCGGCCTTCAGCTCGCTCGTCCGCTCCGCCGCGCGCAGCCCGAGCACCAGGGGCACGAGCCGGTAGCCGAGCCGGACCTCGTCGGGGCTGGCCAGCCAGTGGTTGGGCGCGCCGTGCTGGACGGGGCGCGGGGTCGTAAACGCCAGGTCGAGCAGCACCTCCAGCTCGCCCGGGTCGAGCTCCTCGCCCGCGAAGAGCCGCCGCCAGAGCGGGGTGATCGGGATCGGGCGCCCGGCCGGGATCGGCTGGATCGACTCCAGCAGCAGGCGCGCACGGGGGTGACCCGCCAGGCGGTAGCTCTCGTCGTATTGCTCGACCACGCCGCGCGAGAGGAGCAGGTTGAAGTCGGTCTCGAGCTCCTGGGCGTCGAGCTCGCGCTCGACCCCGTCCACGCGGACCCGGCAGCTGGCGGGGTAGATCGCCTCGCCGGCCAGCAGGCGCTCGTTGAGCCCCAGCTCGGCGAGGAAGCCGAGTACGTGGCGCAGCAGCCACAGGTCCGGCGGGGCCGTGATCGCGGCGGTCCGCACCACCTGCCGCGCGACCTTGCCCGCGCGGCGCAGGTTCTCGGCCTCCGCGCTCTCGTCGCCTTCGAGCGCCGCGCCGATCCGCTTCACCGCTCGCAGCACCTCGAGCCCCTCGGCGAAGAGGTGCGGAACCCGGTCGCGAAAGGCCTCCCAGGCGGCGCGCTCCAGGTAGGGCCAGCCGCCCTTGGTGGTCCCCGTCGGCTGGCGGAGGATCGGCAGCAGGCGCTGCACGACCGGGTCGTCGTCGAGCTGGGCGAGCGTGTTCATGCCCTTCACGTTAGTCGCCAGCCCAGCGCGCCGCGACGTGACGAGCGGCTGCGTATGCTGGCGGACTGCTGACCAGGAGCCCCTCCATGTGCCGTTCGATCAAGACCCTGTTCAACTTCGACCCGCCCGCGACGCCCGAGGAGATCGAGGCCGCCTCGCTGCAGTTCGTGCGCAAGCTGAGCGGCATGCGGCAGCCCTCGCAGGCCAACGAGGCCGTGTTCGCCGCCGCCGTCGCCGAGGTGACCGACGCGGCGACGCGGCTGCTCGAGGGGCTCGAGACCAAGGCCGCGCCCAAGGACCGCGACGAGGAGGCGGCCAAGGCGCGCGAGCGCTGGGAGGCGCGTAACCGCTCCGGTTGAGCGGACTACAGCGCCTGGGATTGAGGAGGGCGGCCCGCGCTGCGAACGTGGTCGCCCGCAGAGGAGGACCCATGACGACCGACGTGCTGAGCCGCTTCGCCGACCTGCCCCGCGACGCCGAGGGCAAGGTGACCCTCAGCGACGAGGAGTGGCGCGCGCGCCTGAGCCCCGAGGAATACCGGATCCTGCGCGAGAGCGGGACCGAAATGCGCGGGACCGGGCCCCTGACCAACCACGACGCGCCCGGGGACTACCACTGCGCGGGCTGCGGGCTGCACCTCTACTCGAGCGAGCACAAGTTCCACTCGGGCTGCGGCTGGCCGGCCTTCGACGACGAGGTCCCCAACGCGATCACGCGGATCGAGGACCGCTCGCACGGCATGCTGCGGACCGAGATCCGCTGCCGCGGCTGCGACGGGCACCTCGGGCACGTGTTCGTGGGTGAGCACCTGACCGAGAAGAACGTGCGCCACTGCGTCAACTCGGCCTCGATCGTGTTCGCGCCCAAGGCCTAGTTCCCAGGTCCCGAGCGAGAGCCAGCACGGTTCTTGCCCGTGCCCGTGCCCGAATCAGACGGTCACCGAGGAGCTGTCGCCGACTGCGACAGCTCCTCCTTCCCTCGCTCTCTGGGCACGGGCAAGGGCACGGCTGACCACTCCATACTTCTCGGGCCTGGCCTCCGAGCGGCGAAAGGACGGTCGGAGGCGGCTTGACGGGGCGCAAGAGAAGGAAAGCACGAAATGAGGAAGGAGAGGAATTCGGCGAGATCTGCGATCCCGGCATCGAGGAGCGAAGCGCAGCCAGCGCATCTCGAGAGACTGCTTTCGCATTCCCGGCAGCCGCAGCCTTCCTGTCCTTCCTTGATTCCTGCATTCCTTCTATAGCGCCACGTCTGGACGCCCTCGCCTCGCGAGCGTGTGGCACGAGCTGAGTGGGACGCCCTGCCGTGCCCGGACGTGCCCGGGCCTCATGAAAATGTGTGGGACGGTCAGACGGGCACGGGCACGTTTGGGAGCCCAGCCTCCAGCGCTACTCGAGCGCCTTGTCCCGCACGAAGATCGCCGTCTGGTCGCCCAGGTAGACCAGCGCGTCCTCCTGGGTGAAGCGGAACTCGTAGCGGATCACGATCCGCTGCGGGCCGACGCGGGTCCTGGTCTCGCGCGAGTGGAGCAGCAGCGGCGGGCCGATCCGGGCCAGGGTCTTGAAGTCGGCCCGCCAGATCCGGTTGCCGAAGCCCGCCCAGCCCTCGTCCCAGCGCACGCCGTAGAAGAACCAGGCGTGCAGGCAGCCGAGGTTGCCCGTGAGCTGGATCAGCTCGGGCGCCGAGACGTGGCCCGGGTGGCGCTCGTCGGTGCGCTGGAGCCGGGTCAGCGGCAGCTCGCGGGTCGTGTCGAGGCGCGCCTCGACCTCCTTGGCCTCGGCGTCGAGGCGCGTGACCTCGTCCACGAAGAAGGCCTCCTCGGTGTAGAGGAAGGTGTCGAGGAAGCGCTGCATCTCGGCCGCTTCGTAGGGTCCAGGGATCTGGCGGGTCATGGGCTCCTCGTGTTCGGGGCGAGCGCGGGTGAAGATACGACGCCCTCCACGCCCTGACCCGCCCGCGGGAGTCCTCTGCTGCAACCTCCTGGCTCGAACCCCGCCGACCCCTCCGCTTCGGGGCGCCGACGCTCTGCGCGAACCCTCGGCGGCTACGAGCTGCTCGAGCCGATCGGGCAAGGCGGGATGGGCGCGGTGTTTCGCGCGCGCCACCAGGAGCTGGGGACGATCCGCGCGCTCAAGGTTCGCCAGGGGACGAGCGAAGCGGGCGCGCGTCGCTTCGAGCGGGAGATCGAGCATTTGGCTCGGGTCCGCCACCCCAACGTGATCGCGATCCACGAGGGCGGCGTCGAGGGCGGCGCGGCCTACTTCGCCATGGACCTGATCGAGGGCCAGCCGCTGAACGAGCTGATCGAGGCGGGGCCGCTGCCCTGGCGGCGGGCGATCGACCTCTGCCTGGGCCTCTGCCGCGGGGTCGGCGCGCTGCACGAGATCGGCCTGATCCACCGCGACCTCAAGCCGGCCAACGTGATGGTCAGCGCGGCGGGGGAGCCGGTCCTGATCGACTTCGGCCTCGCGATCGACCCCCACAGCGACGAGCGCCTGACCAGGACCGGGGCCCTGGTGGGCACGGTCGTCTACATGGCCCCCGAGCAGGTCAGCGGCGCCGAGCCCGACCCGCGCAGCGACGTCTACGCCCTCGGCCTGATCCTGCACGAGCTCTTGACCGGCTCGCCCGCCCTCGACCCGGACGACTCGACGCCGGTCTTGATCCGCCGGATCCTGAGCGGCGTCCACCCCCGCCCCAGCAGCGATGTCCCCGATCTCCCCGCGCGCCTGGATCGGATCGTACGGCGGGCCTGCGCCAAGGAGCGCGCCGAGCGTTACCCGGACGCGGGCGCCCTGGGGGCGGACCTGGCCGCGGCCCGCGACGCGCCCGGCCTCAGCGCCGCGCGGCTACGGCTGG